>CACGHY010000055.1 GCA_902573085.1 uncultured Candidatus Poseidoniales archaeon | reverse complement strand
GGATGTACCTCTCCAGTATCCTCTCTAGGACTACGGGGTTCTTCCTGAATCCGGGTATCTGCATCCCCGTCCTCTCGATCTGCTTCGCTACGTCCTTGGCCCCCATGTTGGTCGTCTCTATCCAGAACTTCGCGAAAACCGTCGAACCGGCGGTCATGAAGAACACGTAGACGAACACGTGCATCATTATCTGCCACAGGGAGTGCCCGTGGATGTCGCCCTGCTGGTTCAGCAGGGGAATCAGCCAGTCGCCCACCCCTCCTATCATGGAGGTGTACCAGGCGAAGCCGTCGTGGGGGGTTGTCGACCCCTCGTAGTAGGAGCCGAACCACTCTGATTGGCTCCATGCACCGTTTGACCCGAGTATCGGGACAGTGGAGAGGGTGGGGTGGCTGTGGAAGAGCAGCGTGAACATGTTCACGTTCGCCAGTAGGGCCGCCATGAGTATCACCGGGATGTTGCTCGCGTAGACCAGCCTGATCGGGTACTGCCCCCTGTGGCCCCTGACCTTTCCGTGCGTCAGAGGTAGCTCGAGCTTGCTCGACTCCGCGTAGGCGACCACGAGGAACACTATGATCGAGGAGATGAGCGCGACTATGGGGTTCGCATGCTCGAGTAGCATCATCTCGAAACCGTTCTCTTGAACGAGCTGGGAGTTGCTCGCTGTCCTCAGAGTGTAGAATATCATCGGGAGCGTCCCAGACGGCGGGTTGTCGAATGACAGGGGCTGACCCTCGACAGTCGCGAGCGGGGATAGGGTTCCAACGAACGTCGATTGGGCCACGCCCGCCGCGATGAACAGTGAGATTCCGCTTCCTATCCCCCACTTGCTGACTAGCTCGTCAAGGAGGAAAACCAGTAGTGACCCCAAGAACAGCTGGAAAACGATGATCGCTCCTGCCCATCCCTCCCCGTAGTCCAGGATTAGCGAGGGCGAGGGGTCCAGGAAACCGTAGACTTGTGGGATCGACTCGATTGGTATCATTATCAGGACCAGTATCTTCTGCACGCCCTGGTACAGCTGCTTGTCTGCCGAGTCCTGCAGGTCGAGTTGGATGATCTTGGCCCCCGAGAAGAGCTGCATTATGATAGAGCCCGTGACGATGGGGCCTATACCTAGGTGCATGATTGAACCGGAAGCTCCTGCCATTATCGCCCGGAATGACGAGAAGACGTCCAGGGTTGTGTCTGACAGCCCGTAGATCATCACGTTGGTCATCATGAAGTAGATGATTAGGACCAGGGTCGTGGTCCAAAGCTTCTGGTTGAAGCGGACGTGGCCCTCGGGCTTGGAGATGCTGGGGTAGACGTCTACGAGTCTCTTGAGCCCGTAAAGCCTGCTTCCGCCCTCGCCTGTGTACAAGAGGCACGAGAGCGCGAGGCCCGTGGCGAGGCCGAACAATACCACTCCCACAAGGAGGAAGCCGAACGCTGCCTTGTCGACCCATCCCCAGTAAGAGAACGAGATAACTATTGCCAGCCAAATGTAGGCCTTGGCGTACTTCCCCACGAAGGGTATCTCAGAGACCTGCTCCGGAAGGTCCGTCATCGTCCCCCACATTACGAACGCGACGTACGGGATCGATGTGGCTAGTAGTATCAGTGCCCTGCTCTGGTCGTCTCCTCCAGCGGAGAGCTCGTCCCGTACCCAGTAGTACAAAGCTCCCCAGTAAATCGCGCACATGGCGACGACTCCGAACCAGTTCGGGCCCTTGCTTACCATATTCTACCCTCCGTAGGGAGAAGCTACTCCTCTTCCCACTCACCCCAGTCTTCGCCATCGTCGCCTGTCTCGATCGCGCCGCCTGCGGCCTCCACCTTCTGAATCGCCTTTGCGCTGGCCTCTGCGACCTTGATTGTGAGTGCCCTGTCGATGCTTCCCCTGCCTAGGAGCTTGTCGAATCCCATCTCTGACAGGTCTATGGAGTCGCCTTCTGCGATCTCTGCGACCTGCCCGAGGTTGATCGAGGAGTTGACGACTCTGAGACCAGGGTGGCGGTTGAATCCGTGCATCCCCCAGTGA
>CACGHY010000054.1 GCA_902573085.1 uncultured Candidatus Poseidoniales archaeon | reverse complement strand
AGTTGACTCCCGGAACATTAATGGAATTGGGAGTCATAGGAGCATTTCGCCTTTCTGAATCTGACAAGTTATCGGCTAGGGCTGCTCGAATAATTCAGGGATTGAATGATGAAAGTGCCATTATGCAAGGAGATGATTACGAGGTTAACGTCGTCCTTCCCAGTTCTAGGCATTTCAGTGATATACTAGAGACAGGACTGGAAATTCGAAGTTACGAATTTGGAAGATTCGTAAAGTTGATCGCCAGCCCAAAGGAAATTGAGTTTTTGGCCTCTCAAGACTATGTCGAATGGGTCGAACCAAGGTATTCGCCTTCCTTCAATGACGATGTTGCAGCTACCCTCAATGGAGCAAATTGGGTGAGTATTCCTTCGAACATGGCTGGTAACGGAGGGGCATTGACAGGAGATGGCGTAATTGTTGCCGTAATGGACTCAGGGCTGGACACAGCGGTAGAATGTACCGGACTTTCAAGTTGCACTTCAGCCAACTCCGGCATCAACCAAGACTTTCAGGGCAGAATAGTTGGGGTTCAAGTCTATGACAACTTGTGCCTGTCGGGGGGATGGACAGATTGTGGGCCCGATGACTACAATGGCCATGGTACACACGTTGCAGGCTCAGTCCTAGGGGACGGTAGCAACTCCATGGGAACAGATGTTATGGGTAGCAGTGGAATGGCCCCAGGATCCCTCCTTTTCATGCAATCCGTTGGATACACGAGAACTGGTACTGCCGACGGTTCCCTGGATCCTCCAGATTTCTCCGTCGGTTTGCAGGATGCATATGATGCAGGTGCAAGGATTCAAACTAATTCATGGGGGACCGGCCCAGACTGCGTAGGGTGGTCCAATGAGGGGTCTCTGAACTACGTCAATGCCAACGATTGTCTGCAAGTATACAATGCCGAAACGGAGGCTCTCGATGCCGGAGCTCACCTGTATCAAGACCTAACGGTTCTATTCTCGATGGGTAACGATGGGAGGGACTGCTTTTACACATCCTTCTCCACTGATGAGCCGTATCCTAGGAAGGGGCATTCATCCCCTTATTTCTCAGCTCATCCATACTGTCCCGGAGGGAAGAATGGAGAAATAAATACGGGATCCCTGAATGCTCAGGCGTCCGCGAAGAACATCATTGCTGTTGGAGCCTCGGAGAATCAGCGTGCTAATACTGGCCTAAGCGTCTTCGATACAACCTACAGCTGCACAGGAACACATTGGACTCCGACTGGAGATGAGTGGACCTGTGGTGTCTACTTTGGCACTCCTGTTCTAAACGACCAACAGGCAGATGACCCAGAGGGAATGTGGGGCCATTCCAATAGAGGTCCTACTGCTGATGGTCGGACGAAGCCTGATATCGTATCCCCGGGTTCAGCAATCGTCTCGGTGAAGTCTGCGTACAAAGATGGAAATTTTGATTTGAACGACTACTATTCAGTAAAATCAGGAACATCGATGGCGACGCCGATAACAGCTGGCACAGTGGCTCTTCTGATCGAATATCTGAACAACCATGGATATGACTGCGACATAGCTAACAGTCCAAGTAGCAACAACTGCCCGGAATCGGCACTCATAAAGGGTATCTTGAGCGCTTCCGCCCATGACTTAGAGGGACAGTACTTCTCTGGCGGTGATGGTGAGAACGGTGCCGTAGAGAAGTCCCCCAATCCTCACGAGGGGTGGGGCAGGGTAGATCTCGAGAGAGCGGTAGGCAGTGGCTTCACAGAGGGGATTGATATCGCTACAGACGATAGCCACTCATTCAAACTGAGCGTACCTGATTCTGGTATCGATTCCCTGAGAGTCGTGCTTTCATGGAATGAACAGGAGAATGGAGTCACGGCGGGGACGCAGCTCAGAAACGACTTGGACATCTACCTCAAAAGTCCCACGGGAGTTCAGCAAGAATACACAAACGATGCCATCAATAACTTAGTGGGAATTACAATCTCATCCCCCGATGCAGGAGACTGGGAGATCATTGTAAAGGGAGCACAGGTGATTGATGGGTCCCAGAAGTACTACTTGGCGGCCAGTGATGGAGTAATTACCGACATGAGGCACCCCATATCCAGCGGTTACCACACGGCAGGTTTCCAAGCAGGATCGATTTTCACAGAAACCAAAATGACTGTGGGTGACGGTCACCTCTGTTCGATATTGGATGACTCGTCTCTGAAGTGTTGGGGCGACAATACATTCGGCCAGCTAGGTGACGGTACCAGTATCGACAGGATGTTATTGACAGATGTAAGTCTAGACTCATCCAGGACTGCCCTCTCAATTAGCTCTGGGAAAGACCACACTTGCGCAATTCTAGACAACGGCGAACTGCAATGCTGGGGAAGGAATAATCATGGCCAACTAGGCGATGGGTCAAACACTCAGTCT
>CACGHY010000053.1 GCA_902573085.1 uncultured Candidatus Poseidoniales archaeon | reverse complement strand
CGGTGACATCATACCCCGGGTACCGGAGCTACAACCCCGAGGGTCCCATGACGAGGTTCGCACTCGTCAGCGCCCTAGGGCTAGCCTCGTTCCTGATCACAAGGAGATACTGCTCCTCGGCCGAGGAGTTCCAGATAAACAGGCTCAGGAGTTATCTCGCCCTGCTCGGCGTCTTCACATTCTTCTTCTCGCTCTTCGTGATGGACCCGCCTGACTCCATCGTTGAGAGGGGTTGGATGGAGAGCGGACTGGAGCCCGCACTATGGGGCGGCCTGTTCGTAAACCTAGTCCTGGCAACCGCGGGAGGAGTACTCGGGCTCGGGATAGGCGTAGTGCTCGCATTCGGAAGGCAAAGCGACCTCCCGATATTCAAGTGGCCATCCACCGCGCTGATAGAGACCGTCCGTGCCGGGCCTATGATAGCATGGCTGTACTTCGCAAAATACCTGTTGGAGGACGTGATAGTCCCGTTCTCCGACGCGGACTCGATCATGAGGACCCTGCTGATGTTCGCATTCTTCGGAGGGGTCTACACCGCGGAGATACTCAGGGGCGGCATCCAGTCGATAAGAGGGGGCCAGATCGAGGCGGCCACGGCACTGGGGCTGAATCCTAACCAGATCAAGCTCACCGTGATCCTTCCAAACTCCGTCCGCACCACCCTGCCTTCCCTAGTGAGCCTACTCATCGGCCTCTGGAAGGACACCACCCTGATTTTCATCATAGGCATTTTCGACTTCTTCAAGATCGCCAAGGACCTGAACACCTCCGACCTCAAATTCGCGCTGGACATCCTCGAGCCGCTATACATGGCCGCATTCGTGTTCTGGATAATCGCATTCTATCTATCTCGTATCTCTTTGGGTATCGAGAGGAAGCTGGGCCTCGGCTCGGAGACAGGTGGGGAGAGAACATGACTGAGAACGAAGAAAATGAAATAATAAAGACGAAGGGCGTGAAGGTGAATTTCGGGGACTTCTGGGCCCTCAAGGGAATAGACATCACAGTGAGGACAGGGGAGATAATCGTCATACTCGGGCCATCTGGATCCGGTAAGTCGACCTTCATCAGGACGCTGAACAGACTCCAACCACACAGCGGGGGGACGATCGAGGTGGATGGCATAACAATCGACGAAGAGACCAGCGTATCGGACCTGAAGTACATCAGATCGGAAGTCGGGTTCGTCTTCCAGCAATTCGAACTGTTCCCGCATCTCACCATAATGGAGAACGTCACACTGGCCCCAATGAAGGTGAAGGGGATGACCAAGAGCCAGGCCGAGGAGAAGGCAATGGAACTTCTGGAGAGGGTGGGTATACCGGAGCAGGCTTACAAGTACCCAAGCGGACTATCTGGAGGTCAGCAACAGAGGGTGGCGATCGCCAGAGCACTGGCCATGGACCCCAAGATAATGCTGTTCGACGAGCCGACCTCAGCCCTGGACCCAGAGATGATTAAGGAGGTCCTCGAGGTTATGATCGACCTTGCCAAGCGGGACATCACGATGATCGTAGTCACTCACGAGATGGGCTTCGCGAAGGAGGTCGCGGATCGCTGCATCCTGTTCGACGAGGGGGAGCTCGTGGAGGAGAACACCCCTGAGGATTTCTTCTCAAACCCCAAACACGACAGGACGAAGCTATTCCTGGAGCAGATACTCTAGGATCCCGATGGTTTCCATTGAATACTAGGTTTGCCTCGGGATGCCATGACCGGTCTGCGATGTTTCCTGAGATCGAAGATTCACAGGGCGACGGTGACGGAGGCGGACTTGGACTACGTCGGCTCAGTCTCCATAGACTCTGACATTCTCTCCGCTTCTGGAATAGCACCATGGGAGAGGGTGCAGGTCGTGGATCTGACCAATGGCTCCCGCATCGAAACCTATGCCATCGAGGCACCCTCCGGTTCAGGGGAGATCCAGATCAACGGAGCGGCCGCGCACCTGATCCACCCTGGTGACAAAGTGATAATCATGGCCTACGAGTACCTCGATCGAGAACAGATCGACGCCCATGAACCAATCATCATCCACGTCGATGGGGAGAACAGAGTAACGAATCGCGGTTGAGTCTTCCCTATCCAATCCAACTCCAACTCGTGAACCTGGACGGGCCCTGCCTGACTATGTCCTACGACAGCTCTGCTGCCACCAACCTCGCAGTGACTGACAGCGCGGGGAACCCCTTGGACGACGACCTTACCCTCAACGAGGGGCAAAACGACATCATCCTGCTGGCAGAGGGGCTCCAAGCGGACTTCCCCTACTACATGGAAGCGAGGCTCTACTATGAGGGATACCTCAACCACTTCGAAAGCACCGAGTGGATGGCGGGCAACCAGACCAACAACACAATGACCGTCGAGATAGACGTGCCCGGATTCGTCTGCGACGTAACCATCTACTCCTACCTATACGTCAGAACCCCTTCTGGCCGTCGGTCTGGTTGTAGACCTG
>CACGHY010000052.1 GCA_902573085.1 uncultured Candidatus Poseidoniales archaeon | reverse complement strand
AGTTTCTCGAACTGGGCGTCCCATTCCTTTCCTGACTGGCAGAAGAACTCGTAGCTGGAGTCTCCAAGTGCTAGGACTGCGAAGTGCACCCCTTCCATCCTGGAGGCGGAGTCTGAAATCGAGAACTGCCACAGGTCCTCGGCATTGTCGGGCTGCTCGCCCTCTCCCCAAGTGGAGCATACGACCATGACCCTCCTCTTGCTTGAAAGTGAGTTGAAGTCGAAGCCGTCCATATCATGCACCTCTCCCTCTAGGCCGTATGCCTTGGCGTCTTTGGCGATCTTAGCGGCGAGTCCCTCGGAGTTTCCTGACTGGGATCCGAACAGGAGAACCAGGGAGCGGTCACCGGATGATAGAAGGTCGTCGAGTCCGCCTACGGATTCCCCCTCTTCTGCTGTGGAGTCTTCTACTGGTGGTGTACTGTCTGCGTCGGACACGTTCACGGCGTCGGATTCTGCTGGGGCTCCACCTCCCAATGACGCGAAAATCGAAAGTGCGCTGGTGGTGAACTCTGCGGCTGGGTCATCGTATTCCACGTCGCAGTCCACGCGATCCACGACCCTGGTTGCTCCCTGCTTTTCGAACCAAGCGTCCCAGTCCTTTCCTGACTGGCAAAAGAACTCGTAGCTGGTGTCCCCTAGCGCACAGACTGCGAAGTTGCATCCTTCGAGGTTTGGAGGGGAGTCCCCGTTAGCGGCCTCCCATAGGTCTATCGCGTTGTCTGGCATGTCCCCCTCGCCCCAAGTGCTGCAGTAGATCAGGACATTCTTCGAGCCGGCGAGATCTCCGATCTCTATCTCGTCCATGCCTTTCACCGTGGGGGAGAGGCCTTGGGATTTCGCCTGTTTCTCGGCTATTGACGCCAAGTCCTCTGCGTTACCTGACTCTGAACCAAACAGTATGAGTAGGGAAGAGTCGGACATGTCATCACCTCAGCCTACGGCTGTATGTCCACTTGGACAATAATCCGACTATTGAATATGTGCATTTGGAGATGTGCGTTTTACTACGAATTTGGGACTTCTTACATGTCCATTCCTTCGAAGTCCTCGGGCATTGGGCCCGCTCCCTTGCTGGAAATCACGTCATCTATTCGAAGGATCATCACTGCAGTCTCTGAGGCGCTCTGGATGGCCTGTTCGACCACTCGGCTTGGCTCATACACCTTTGCCTTGGCCATGTCGACGACGCCCCCCTCGTACACGTTGACCCCGTGGGTTGATTTGCCCTCAGAGTGTGCCTTCCTTAGATCGATGATTGTATTCACGGGGTCTAGTCCAGCGTTCTCCGCCAGAGTCCGCGGGATGACCTCAAGAGCGCTCGAGAAAGCCTCGATTGCCATCTGCTCCCTTCCTCCGATTCCCTCTGCGTAAGATCTGAGGTCGCGGCTGAGGGCGGCTATGACCGATCCTCCGCCGGTGAGGACCGAGCCATCCTCATGTGCGACCGCGACGACTCCGATGGCGTCTTCGAATGCGCGCTTGACCTCGTCGACCACGTGCTCTGTCCCTCCCCTGAGTAGTACCGAGACGCTCTTCGCCTGGGGGCATCCTTCTACGAAGACCATGTCTGAGTCGCCAATCTTCCTCTCCTCGACGTTAGAGGCGCTGCCGAGATCTTCTACTGAGAGGTCGTCGAGATTGTTCACGATTCTTCCTCCGGTTGCCTTCGATAGCGCCTCCATGTCGCTCTTCTTGGCCCTCCTGATTGCGAATATTCCGGCCTTGGCCATGTAGTGCTGGGCGAGATCGTCGATACCCTTCTGACAGATTACCGTGTTCGCACCGCTTTCTGATATCTTGTCGACAAGGGTGCGCAGGAACTGCTCCTCTTCGTCCAAGAACTGAGATAGCATGTTAGGATCCGTGATCTGGATCTTGGCATCTACCTCTGTCTTCTTGACCTCGATGGCCGAGTTTACCAGGGCAATCTTAGCGTCTGATACGCTCTTGGGCATGCCGCTGTGCACCCTCTCCTTGTCGAGAATAATGCCGTCAACTAGCGTGCTGTCCCTGATGGAGCCTCCCTGCTTCTTCTGTACCTTGATGTCATCCAAGTCCACAATGGCTCCCTGATCATCCTCCTGGGCAACTGATAGAACTGCCTTGACGCTAATGTCGGAGAGGAACTCCTTCACCGCCCCAGTGCTCTTTCCGGTTAGTGCCGTCTTGGCCACCTCTGTCAACATCTTCTCGTTGACCCCCTTTCCATGGGTGTCAATCAGTTCTACGGCCTTATCGGAGGCGAGTCTGAAGCCCTCGCATATTACGGTAGGGTGAACGTTCTGCTCGACCAGGTCCTCGCTCCTCTTCAGGAGCTCCCCTGCAATCACGACAGCGCTGGTAGTACCGTCGAAGCAGTGCTGCTCCTGTGTCTTTGCGATCTCGATAATCATCTTGGCAGCCGGATGCTCGATCTCCATCTCCTTCAGTATCGTAGCGCCATCGTTGGTGATTACTACATCTCCCATCGAATCGACGAGCATCTTGTCCATGCCCTTTGGCCCGAGAGTAGACCTCACTGCCTCTGCTACTGCCTTGGCTGCCGCGATGTTGTTACTCTGGGCGCCCTTTCCGCTAGTCCTTGTTGTACCTTCTTTCAAGATGAAGATTGGTTGTTGTCCGTTTTGC
>CACGHY010000051.1 GCA_902573085.1 uncultured Candidatus Poseidoniales archaeon | reverse complement strand
CGATAACCGAGCTGATGATGAGGGACTTGGAGTCTGCGGGCGCCTCTGCAGACGAATTGGAGGCCGCCTTGGAAGCCAGCACCCTCTCAGGCGTTCTGATGAGCATAGATGAGTGGATAGATCAGACCATCGCCGCAAAGGGATACATCCAGGCCCAGGAGGACAGAGAGGAGTTCATCATCGCGACTGGGGCAGGAGCTACGAAGTTTAACAAGTGGATGAAGAAGGCGGGATTGCGGTTCAACAAACAGACTGGAAGGTGGACCAGATGGGAGGACCGGTGAATCAGGGATGGCACAGGCATCCGACTTCATGGTCTCTCTGTTAATTTCAATAATCGGAATTTCCGTCATGTCTTGGTGGTTGTACACCAGGGTGTCACAGAAGCTCACTGAGGTAGAGGAGCGTAACAACTGGGGCGGAGGCAAAGTGGAATAGGTTTGCTTACTCGTTAATGGCCGCAGTCCACCGTCCCGAATCGGGAATTCCGACGATCTCAATATGGCATGCAAGAACTCCTGACTGACCTTTCAGAGAACTCCTCAAGTCAATCAGATAATCTAGGCAGCAGGGGCAATGTGGGTGGTTGGGTCTTATCCAAAGTTCCACTATTCCAGACTCATCAATTTCCACTCCCTTCAGGATAGAAGGATCCACGATCGGTTTTCCATGAGGGTCGATTCTTGTCCTGAGCGCTCTGGCCACAGCTCTATGGATCGGGCTCGGGCGGTCACTCATGTTGTCCCCCGGAAGGATAAGGAGATATGGCTAACTGTGTTATATTCCACTACCAGTGCATCAATGGTGGCAGTTCTGCGCCGGGAGTCAGGCACTCCATACCATCTGAACACCTAGTCCAGCTATCTTCAATCCCTATCGCTCCATCTCTGTAGATTACCTTGGGCTCGATCGCCATCGTCCCTCCGATTTCAAGAGGCCTTTCGAACCCCTCTGCAATCACCGGTGTCTCGTCAAGCTCCAATCCGACGGAGTGTCCGAGGAATCTCGCCTGTTCTGGTTTCATCCCCATTAGATTCTCATGCCGACCCATTTCTCTGGCAGCATCTAAACCGATTTCCCAAGCCTTAGAACAGTTGTCTCCCCTTCCCAAACTACCTCTTACCAAATTGCTAATCTCGGTCATGTCATCCAATCTCAGCATCCATTCTTCGTCTAGCTTTCCAGAACAGAACATCCTGGTGCAGTCCGAAACGTATCCTCTGTGCAAGTGAACGATATCGACTAGGACGGGCTCGTTTTCCCTTACCTTCGCGAATCCAGCACCAAGTGAGGATATTGGGCTAGCTCCGAGACCTCCTACTGCGGAGTCGAAATATGATGGGACTCCGCCAGATCTTCCAGCAGCGATTACGACCCTGTCGCAATCCATCGGCCACTTCCTCATCCGAATTCTACCACCAAAACCCTGGGACCTACTGACTTCTTCAGCAGCGCCAGCCATTTCCAATTCTGTTTTCCCGAGACCACCTAAGTCTCGAATTGCTTCGAACATTGAGCGATTTACCTCACCCCTCTGCTGTTGACCAGGGCGCTGGTATGGCCGCCACCGATTATGGTCATTGCATCTGTCTCAGTGCACATATTGAGAATCTCGATGGTACCAAATGCGAAGTCGGGGAGTTCGAAGTATGATGCTGGGCCGTTCCAGAGAATGCAGCCCGCATTCTCAACCAGTGGCTTCAGAGATGCGAGAGTCTGTAGTCCGACGTCATAGATTGGATCCTCTGTAGGTAGATCTGAAACCGACAAGGGCCTCCTACTACCCTCTGACTCGACTGCCACGTCGATGGGAAGGAAGATCTTCTCAGGATTTTCTGAGAATATCTTCTTCCCTGTTTCCCATGCAGTTTCGAAGTCCTGACCGAGGGTGTTTCTGATAAATCTCTTGTTCCTGTCGCCAATATCGTTCCCTGCAACCCATAGCATGAGATTCCCAGTGACTCCTACGAACGCGATCTTGTCCACCTGGCCCTTGGATATCAGATTCGAGGCAACCCTGACCGAATCGTCGCATTTTGCTCCCCCGAGAATTGCAAGGTATGGATCGGGAGGGTTTCGCAGAGCCGTCCTGAGATTCCTAATTTCTTTCTCCATCAGAGTTCCAGCCACACAAGGAATGGAGTTCGTGAATCCGGTAAGCGTGGGAGACCTTCGATGAGCCGCTGCGAATGCGTCTGTGACGAGTAGGTCAGAAACCGAGGATAGACGGGACACTAGTGAAGTGTCTTCGGTATGTTCGTTAGTGGCATACTGGGTTCCATATTCCTCCTCATTCATCCTGACATTATCGAGGAATATCATATCGCCATCGGAGAGAGAGCCGATCGCCTCGACTGCTACGTCTCCGCAGATGTCCGGAACGAATCTGATTTTTTTTCCTAGAAGTTGGGAGAGGCGTTCGCAATGTTTCTGCATACTAGTGAAGTCTGACTTACCGGGTCTTGACTGATGGCCCATTATCGCCACACGAGAAGAAGACAGGTAGTCCAGAGTTGGGATTATAGCTTTCAATCGCCCATCGTCTAGCAGTCTGCCTGTTGAGGGCTCAAGCGGAGAGTTGACGTCGACTCTGTATAGGACTGTACGGCCACTGAGGTCCACATCGTCGAGGGTGAGCACCCCTTCCAC
>CACGHY010000050.1 GCA_902573085.1 uncultured Candidatus Poseidoniales archaeon | reverse complement strand
CCGGGCGGAGTATTGCTGAATCTGACAGCGACGAAGGAGACGATGACCAGGATCGCCATCAGTCCAAGACAGCAGAACCAAGTAAAGTAGAAGAATCCCTCGGGCGTATTCCCTTGTTGGTATGCCTTCGATGAGTCCTTAGAATCGACCATTACGAAAATCTGCCTCCCGTCGGCGTATAAATCCTGCATTTCCGAGATGCAAGAGTCAGCGGACAGGGTTCCGTAATAGGCAACCTCCCCGTTCCAACCATCGAGAACCGTAGTGGTGATTTGGGTGGTGTTATCCGAGGGGTCGGGGTAAGTCACGGTGAGAATGGCCCCGCACTCGTATTCGGAATACAGGTTGGGTCCGTCGGCGTAATGGTACATTGTCTCGAACCAATGGGTAGACTGCCGGTCGCCTAGACTAATGGTGAATGCCTGAAATTGGCTAGGGTCAGAGGCAGCATACCAGATTGGCCCTGTAATTCCGATTCGGTAGTAGTCTTCTATTATCTCCAGGCATCCGTATGGCGTTATTATCGATGGAGTGTACGCCCAACCACTGTATTCGACGCCACTCACATTCCAGCTGATGTACAGATCGGCGTAGCACTCGTACTCAACGACATAGACGCTGTTACATGACTGGTAACCATCTTCATCAGTCCAGCAATCTTGGTAGTAACCGCTCAAATCGTCCATGAACCAACCGGTTCCATTAGTGCCGTCCCCAATTACCTCCGCCCTTCCCTCGATCCAGAAATCATCTTCCGCCACGATGGTGGCTGAGACCTCCGCATATGTCGACTCGTTGATTAGCCCGGCCGTCCATATAGCCGAAATAATCAGGGCGAAAACTGTGGCAGAAACCACGAAGAGGGCTTCCCCACGTGTCAGCCACCATAATCCAAGGAATCCTCGGCCCCCGCTAACCACTGGAGGATGGGGGTTAGGAGAGCCATCCTCACGAGCAGTTACAACTACTGGCTCCGGCTCCTTATTCCCAGATCCGGAATCCCTTATCTGGTCGATGAAGTTGTCTATGTTCTCCCGCCCGACAATCTCCTCATTGCTGGAGTCTTCGGTCGCATTTTGGAGCGGAGTAACGTCATCCTCACTGTCCACATGGCCTGGAGACCACCACTTATCTTCCTCCTCACTCATGCCTTGGTCGTTATTTTGCGGCAATCCCCCTCTTTTCAAGGATTGGCCAGAATTGACTTCATAGTTTAGAAAAAAAACCTCGCTTGCTGGTTCTAATCCTTATTAATTGGGTTGATCACAAATAGACAGCAGGGTGAAGTCCGTGGCTTCGAATTTTGGGGAAATCGGTTTTTCCGGGAAGCTCAGGCCGTCCCAGATTGCGTCATCAGGAATAATACGCAAGGAACTGAATGATGACTCGAAAGAGCTACTCATAGTAGCCCCACCTGGCTCAGGAAAGACCGTACTTGGATTATATGTGTGGTCGGATTTGGTGAGGCTGCCAACTCTAGTTCTGAGTCCGAATTCGGCTATACAGGCTCAGTGGGTGGAGAGGGCAAAGCAATTGTTCAATCTAGACGGTAGGGAGGAAGAGATAGGGACAGATCCGAAGAAACCTGGAATACTTACTTCCCTGACCTACCAATCTGTCACTCTTCCCAAGAGGGGCGGGGGCAATTTAGACGAGTCCGCAATGGAGCTTTGGATCAGTAAATTGATGACTCCCGACATAGACCGTATTGAGGCTGAGGATAGGGAAAGCGCGATTTCCTGGATAGAAGATTTAGCGGAAAAAAACCCAGAATACTATTCGGATAGATTGGGCCACTTTAGGAAGAAGGTCCGAGATGACTTGTCCGAGCATGGGAATGCCCTCTGGGTATTGCATGACTCTGCCAAAGCCAATTTGATGAGACTCAAGGACGCTGAGGTGGGGCTGATCATACTCGATGAATGCCACCATCTATTGGAGCACTGGGGCAGAGTTTTAGTTGAAATTGTCGAGTTTTTGGACAATCCAATCGTCTTGGGCCTCACTGCAACTCCGCCAGATGTAGGCGAAGGAGGCGATTCCCACAAGAAAGAAAACATGTATCTTGACTTGTTTGGGAAGGTCGACTATGAGGTTCCGGTTCCGGCCTTGGTTCGGGATGGCAATCTAGCACCTTACCAAGACCTGGCGTATTTCGTAAGGCCCTCGGAGAAGGAGCTGAGATATATTGCAAATGCGACAACGGACTTCAGGGAATTAATCAAGACTCTGAGGAAGGGTCCAGAAGATATAGAGGATAGAGTTCCCGGGCTAGACGTTTGGCTTGCCAGAACTCTATCCGAACTCGATTTACCAGCAGGGAAAGCCTCAGATTGGGCCTCATTCAGCAAGCGGGATCCCGGGTTGGCAGACTCTGCCCGAGGCTTTCTAGTGGTAAACGGAAGGAGCCTTCCGACCAACATCCCCCAACCGGATTCAGAGGTGGTTCGTTCCGGAAATAGTCAGGGCTACATGATTACCATTCTTGACAGGTACATCCGTAATGGGCTAATGCGGTCAAGCAACAAGAAGGACCGAGAGTTAGCAGACGAAGCAAAGCAGAAACTAAGGCTTCTCGGGGTCCAAATCACAGGATCCGGTGCCAGATTGTGCGCCTCCCCCATAAGTAGGGTTATGGCATATGCTTCCGCAAAATATGGCGCCCTTCGGGAAATTCTCACGATCGAAATGCAAGCTTTGGGCCCAAATATCCGAGCGGTTATCGT
>CACGHY010000049.1 GCA_902573085.1 uncultured Candidatus Poseidoniales archaeon | reverse complement strand
TTTCCTGGGCGACTCGCAGGATGCCTCCGGCGAGTGGGTCGCCATCATCGACGAGGACGCATGCGACATACGCCTCTATGCCGAGATGAGCATTAGGGAGTACAATGGCTGGCACGAGGAGTCAACCTCCGAGCACTTCGGCTTCTCGGGCAACACCTCAGACTGCGACTACGCGGGCTCGCAGGTGACGCTCTCAGTCTTGGATGAGAGCGGATCGTGGGTGGAAAGCCCGGACCTCCTGGCAACTGGGAACAACCAGATAAGACTCAACGTCGGTGACATCTCTCTGCCTGAGAACTATTCCTACTACATCCAATCCCAGATAGATGGGTCAGGAGTGACTTCGGTAAGCACGCACCGTAACTTCAATATCGGCACCCCCTCATACCATGGGTATTCCAGCTACAACGAATACGATGGGGGGGACATCTACTACAACTTCACCGTCGCGGAATGGACCTGCACTGCCAGCGCTTATCTCCGCATATACATCATCTCGAGCGACGGGGGCTGGCACACGGCTGCCACGATGCCGACCAGATACTACCAGAACAGCGATTGCGAGCCTATTGGGGAACTCTCCCTGTCCAGATACGAGGGCGAGGTCTGGGAGCATGGCCTCCAGAACGACTGGGAGATTCAGGCAGGGACCACGGATCTCTACTGGAACATGACGAACCTGAACATCGGGGAGAGGTACAAGCTTTCGTTCTACGCCTACGTAGACGACCAAATCTACTACTCCCACAGTTCGGGAGATATATGGTACGCCGAGTCGGAGAACGCGTCTTGGCACTTCGATTTCGATATAGGCTCTGATACCTGCAACGTATACGGATACGCGGACCTGCGGGTCTGGTGGGATGGAGGGTTCAGGACAATCAACTCGGTTCACTTCCACCCTGATGAGCCCTGCGTCCCCCCGTACAACGTCCTGTTCGAGGACCCATCATCATCCTCTGGATGGACGGATGCGACCTCTGCTTCCATACCTCAGGGGAGCACCGAGATCCTGTTCGACCTGTCCGATTTCGGTTACGGGGAGTACGAGGTTGACTACTACTGGTCAGGCGACCAGTCAGGCGGTCATGGCTGGTACTACGACAACATATTCACGGTCAACGAGACCTTGGACGGGTTCTACTGGACGATAAACCCAGATGACGACGACTGCGAAATAGACCTTCACTTCAACGTCCAAGACAGGGACAGCCAGCAATACATTGGCTATGGTTCATACCACCTCGATCTGGATGGCCCGTGCCTCATCCCAGCGGTACTGCAGGTAAATCCGGCAGGGGATGAAGGATGGACCAGCCCGGACTCAGAAACGGTAACCGCGGGTGAAAACCAAATGAGGTGGAACCTGGGTCACCTGCACTCGGGTAGCGAGTACAGGCTCGAGTACTACTGGAGCTCCACCTCCCAATCATCGCAGTGGTTCTACCACGATTTCACATACTACGGGTCCGACATCGAGTGGACTCTCAACGCCTCGACGTGGGACTGCTACATTCACGTTCACTCCTACGTCTACAACCAATCCGCAGACGGCAGCCAGATCCAGTCCAGGGGCATGAATTTCTACCCGGAGGACTGCCAGGACGGCGGGCAAGCCGAGCCACAGGTCAACCGGACCTACGGCTGGACAGACGTGTCGGCCAACAGGAACGCGAACGACGGAGAAATGGAGGTCAGATGGCACTTCGAGGACCTGGTGGTGAACCAGTCCTATGCATTCGAGTGGCTGGAGTTCAGGAACGGCGACTACACGGGACACCACGTCGTGGAGTTCACCCCGACCTCGGATGAGCACTACCAGCCGTTCAACCTCACGGTTGAATCCGCTTCCACATGCGACATCAGGCTCGAGGGAAGCCTCTATGTCCTGGTGAGTGGGAGGTACATCGAGGTCTTCTACGACAGCGACTACCTGTACCCCAACTGCAACTACGCGGGGGACTTCAACCAGTTCCCGCTACTTGTGCAGGACCAGACGACCGATGAGTACTCAGTCCCAGACTCGATAGGAAACGGCGACCAGTCCTTCAGGTTCGACCTCTCGGGGCTCATCGACAACAGGACCTACTACCTCCACGGGAACATCAACACGAACCTCGACTCAGAGAGTTGGCACTGGGGCCAATTCACCCCATCCGAGCAACCGGACTACGTCCAAGTCAACATGACAATATCAGAGTGGACCTGCACCGTGAGCGCTCACTTGTACATCTACGTGCACATGCTCGACGATAATCACAGGACCATCAGGAGCGACACGGACCAAATCGACTCGTCCTGCATCAACCCGGGCGACTTCGAGCTTGAGATAGGGTCTATCGAGGTCGGCTACGGCATGGGCCTCGTGAACGGCACCAACGACATGACCTGGAACCTCACAGACCTGGCCCAGGACCAGACCTACACCTTCGATTGGAGGGTCGAGTACAACAACGACGACGTGCTGTACATGCACGAGACCTGGGACACTGACGACACATCCAGCAGGCTGATCGACTGGGACCTGGACATCGACACTTCCGCAGTATGCAACGCCCGGATCGAGTTCAGGGCCTACATCGACATTACAGGCGACGGGGAGTGGGTAATGATGGAGAGCAGGAGCTTCTACGAGAACTTCGAATGCGACCAGCAAGTGTACCCGAGAGACCACTACGTCACCATACACGGTGAGGTCAACGGCACCTGGGTCGCGGAGCCAGACCCCCTGCCCTTCGGATACGACGTGATCTCGCTGGGCTTCGAGAACCTCACCGTCGATGAGGAATACCAGATGTACTTCTACCACTCAGGGACCGGATTCGACAGCTCATCCG
>CACGHY010000048.1 GCA_902573085.1 uncultured Candidatus Poseidoniales archaeon | reverse complement strand
CTCGTTCGCGTCATCGGGGAAGTCGTCAACTGAATCTGGGACGCCATCCCCGTCGCTGTCATCCTCATCATCGTCTATACCATCACCATCGTCGTCGGTGTCTGCATTGTCACCAACACCATCGCCATCCAAGTCGGACCACTCCTCGGGGTCATTCGGGAAAGCATCCGTGTTGTCTCCGTAACCGTCTGAGTCCGAGTCGCTCCACTCGCTTGGGTCGTATGGGAACGCGTCCGTGTTGTCCCCAAAGCCGTCGTAGTCAGAGTCGCTCCACTCGTTTGGATCATCAGGGAAGCTGTCGTACCAGTCCAAGAATCCGTCGGAGTCCGAATCCTGCACGCACTCTCCAGTTAGGTTGTGCGTTTCTGAGATTGCGGGAATTCCGTTCTCCATCAGGGTAGTGGTTATCTCGATGTCGCAGATCTCGATGTTTGCAATAACCTGGAAGTGCTCATCTAGATTTTCATAACCCGAGGGTATTGCGATGCTTCCAGAGTTTGTGGAGTTATGAGCACCGTCGAAGAGGACCTCTACGTCTATTGTCCAGTTCTCCATGTAACTTAGGTTGGTCATGATGGCCCTGAAGTCTACCACGTATTCGTACCATCCCATCGAGATGCCCGTTGCATTCGAAGGATCGCCCCAGTACCAAGGTGAGTAGCTGTACTCGTCCTCGCCGAATAAGCAGTCTTCCGTACCATCGTTTACCGTGTTCATGTTGATGCTTGAGCCATCGTTGCACTCGAACCAGCTGTCCTGGTCGTTTGTGGGGTCTCCGTCCCCGTCTGAGTCGGTTGACAAGTCCATGTCGAATGGCTCGTCAGAGCCATCCCCGCAGTCCTGGTTTCCGTCGTTCACGAGGCTGAAGTTCACGTATTGCAGATCGCTTGTCGGATCGCCGGCGACCTCGTGACAGACGAATTCGGGCGTCTCCCACGATGGGTAGAATTGCTCGACTTCGAGTTCCGGCTGTGCGCAGATTCCCTGAAGTGTGACCGCGGTAGAGTTGACCTCCACGCCGTTCCTGTCAAGGACCGTGGCGCTGATTTCAAGATCGCATGCATACATGCTCAGGTGATACGTCATGTACTCTGAGAAGGTATAGAGGTCCCAATATACGTCTACCGAGAAGTTGTCGATCTCCCATCCGTCCAATATGACGTTGATGTGCAGCGAGTATTCCTGTGGGGCAAGGCCATCTAAGCTGACCTGGAACGCATTTTCGCCTTCGTCTATGCCAGTTGTTGGCCCGTATTCTCCGATGTCGTAGTCATACTGGTAAACATCCAGTGATGGGGCGGGTATGTCCGCCCAAATCCACGTAGCGCTGATTGAGTAGTTAGTGTACTCGTCCGACGGGGATACTCCGAATTCTATCGTCTCGTTGATCGGGGTATAGTCGTTAATCGTACCATTGTCATCATTCGACAATGATGCCGAAAGCGGGGAAAGGCCCTCATTTCCTACTACGGTTATTTCCCATGGGATTTCGTCTTCTTCTAGCCCCAGGAATAAGTCTGTGGTCAATTCCACACCACCGACGTCGTAGTAGTACAACACCCATGTGTAGGAAACTGATGGGTTCGTGGAGAGGTCGGAAATCGTGGGCCCATCTAGGTTCCATTCTGATGGGTATTCGCCATTGAGGATCAGCTCTGGTCCTTCGGCATCTTCGTAGCTGTCGTTGTTGATTTCGTCCTCTATCCGCTGGATTTCGGTGCTGTTCAGGGTGCCGTCGCCGTCACCCCATACCATGTCGGCGAATTCTTCGAATTCCCCTCCTAGTTCCCAGTTCAACCCGATCATCAGTTTGTAGTCTCTATCGTCGATCATCTCAAGCTCGAGTTCGACCTTTGTGACTTCGGAGAAGTCTCCTCCCAGGTCATTCTGGCACGGGCCCTCTTCGAAGAAGTCCCTTGAAACCACTTCGACCATGGTTCCTTCGTAGTCGAACAGCATGGTTGCGCTGATTTCTATATCGCAGTACCAGTGTGGTATTTCCAGTGAGAAGTCGATGTTGGTCCAGTTCTCGCTGGTCCCGTTGAACGCATGGTTGTGAGACTCGATTTCGTGTCCGTAGACTCTGACGTCCCAATGGATCTCGTAGCTTTCGCCTTCCTCTAGTTGCGAGGCGTTGAATCTCAGATCATAGGTCCCTTCCTCTGTGATCCTGTTGTTCCACTCGTCCCAATAGTCGACCCAGCTTCCCTGGTCATCGATTTGCAGTTCGAACCAGCCACTTGGCATTGGCTCACAGGGCGGGTATAGGTACGTCCCATAGCTCGATACGCTGATCCACCCGTCTGAGGTGTTTGTCATGAGCTGAGCATATGCGTAGACGTTGCAGTCAAAGTCGGTCACCGAAACGTTCCATGGGATGTGAACCTCACTGTCGCTTGACTGCGTCCATGCGAGCGAGCTGTCAACTCGGGTGTCCCAGTCCCAGTCTACTATGTAGTACCACGTCAACTCGAACTCGTGACCCTCGGGGATGTTATCTTCCTCGTATGAAACGCTCCAGATTAGATCGGTTGTACCTGGGTCGATGTCAGAGTACGAGACGTAGTCTCCCGACTCATCGGTTAGCTCCATCCATGATTGGTAGCAGCTTGGGTTGTCCAAGTGGTAGCTTTGCGAGTAGACCCCGCTGTGGTTCCCACCTGTGGTGTTGTATATGCTTGCGTAGATGTGTACGGAGCAGTCCCATTCCGTTACGTCTACGGTGAAGTCGACTTGCTCTGCACCGCTGAAGACGATGTCTTGGCTGTACCATCCGTAGAATCCGCTGTTCATCGAGTAGTAGTACTCGAGTGTGTAGTTGCTTCCCTCGTCCAAGTAGTCCACTATCAGGGACAGCTCGGTGCTTCCAGTGCTGATCTCC
>CACGHY010000047.1 GCA_902573085.1 uncultured Candidatus Poseidoniales archaeon | reverse complement strand
GAAGTAGACGGTTCTACTCATTTCCCCCTGAGTAATTCCGACAATCTCAACGGGCGCGGAGGTTGACCCGAACACGAGAGTCTGAATTTCTCCTGTCTCCCATCCTAGGAAATGTCTCAGACCTTCGTCGATTAGAATCTGATTAGTCTGAAGACCTGCTTCGGGGAGCCTGCCTTGCTTTAGATCTAGTTGAATTAGTGCGCTGCTTTCCGTCGATAAGACTTCCATTCCATTGGCCGAAATTACTCGTGAGTCATTGAACGGATTTGCTGGGAAGGTAATGATTCTCTCGTGATAGCCGCCCTTATCCTCCACCCATTGGATAACTTCATCCTCACCTCCGAACAAAACATTGGCCTGTATGTCCCAGTTCTGATCATCTTCTACAGATCCCACGGTTATTTCCTCCATTGATGACATCATTAGAGTCGTGCTTCCGAACAGCAACATAGAGAGTCCTACTGCTAGGAATGTGAAGGTCAATCTTGCTGGTTTCCTGATGCTAGATCTGATGGTCAAGCCCGCAGTTGCGGGAAGTCTGGAAGTGATCTTCTGTATCTTTCTGGAAGAAATTCTGACCTCATGCTCCCCCCTCATTACCTCTAGAGGCTGGAGCCTAGATGCTTGAACGGCTGGAAGTATTCCCGAGAAAAGTACGACGGTTGTTGTAACCACTACTATCTGCATTACAATTTGTCCGAGTTCCGCTGGTTGGAGAATGGGTATGCCCATGAATTCCTCATAGAACGTCAACATGGCGGGCGTGCCCAGATAAACGCCCAGAATCGCTCCGAGAAAGGATCCAGTGATTCCAATTCCTAGTGGCATGATGACATATGATGGCATGATTGCCCATCTTGGGACGCCTAGTGTTCTCAGAATCGCTATCTCCCGGGACTGGGACTGGACTAGCCTCTGGAGACTAAGGAATAGGGTGATTCCAGCGATGGCAGCAATCATCCCTGTAATCGGGATGTAGAACAACATAGCTCCTTCGGCGTCGGTGCGTAATATTTCCACTGAGAAAACTTGTGAGCGGTCGTAAATTAGGGAAGGCGAGTTTACTGAGTTTGAGATTACTTCATCCATTGCTTGAGAGATAAGGGTTAGTTCGGGACCATCGTCCTCATCTGTGGACGGGAGATTGTATTCCGGGGTGCCCAAGATGTCTATCAAGAGGAGATTCGAAGAGCCGCTGCTTATGTTAGCCAATCTCTCCAGACCCTCTGATGAGAGGTATCCCGTCGCAAAGGTACCTGACTCAGCGGGGAATAGATCTCCGTCTTGTGCGTAGTAAAGATGGTTTGAGTGGAGTCCAATTCCAACCACTGTGAAGTTCATTCTACCGTTCCCGGCACCTATGGTCACGGAATCGCCCAAGGATATCTCCATCCCGGTCGCGACTCGGGCATCGATGACTATCTCGGACTCCCCTGTGGCCACCCTCCCGGAACAGCAATGGTGGCTAGGAATCCACACGCGGTCTACGGATCCCTCGTCGATTCCGTGCCAGACGGCTGGGACGAGTTTCTCTTTCTTTTCCCCCGCCTCTGTCGTTTCGTAGAACATTGTTCCATCTAGCCTCAATCTAGGCTCGCATATGTTGAGGACCAAAACGGATTCCGGCCAATTACTGGCGATATCCTCGCAAAGAGAGGCTGAGGTTTCTCCATCCCAAGTTCCACTTGGGTTCTCCACCCACAAATCTGGAAGATTAACTCCATTTTCGGAGTCCTCGTAGATTTCGTCATACATGCCGGAAACGGTATGCGCGTAAGCTGCGAATGATACCCCGGCAAATACTGCCACTACTACCATGGCTACCACTGCAATGAGTCTGATCTTTGACCTCATCATGCTCCTTGCCAGACGCTTATTCAGTAGGATGAGCATTCTAACACCTATCCTACAATGTGTGTTGGGGTTGGGGAGGGGGCATGCCCTCCGCCGCTTTCATCGGAGATGATTTTTCCACTGTCGATCCTAATGACTCTGGTAGCATACTGCACCAGAGACTCGTCATGAGTGACGAATACACATGTGATTCCCTCTGAGTCGCACGCCTTGACTAGGACTTCCATCACAACAGATGATGTCCATGAGTCAAGATTCCCCGTCAACTCGTCTCCAAGAAGTAGCCTGGGCCTCTTTGCTAGGCTTCTAGCAATGGCTACTCTCTGCTGCTGGCCACCACTGATCTCTGCTGGAAAACGGTCGACTTCGCCTTCGAGTCCTACAAGTGCCAGTAGATTGCGAGCCCTATCTTCGTCTCTGCTTCCTGCCAACTCCTGAATTAGCAGTAGGTTCTCCAAAACTGTGAGATCCTGTAGTAGATTGAAGAATTGGAAAACGTATCCTATGTTTTCTCTTCTGAATGTAGTCATGGCCTCTGAGTCGTTCTTTGGGACCTTGTTGCCCGAGAATTGGTAATCTCCGGATGTGGGGCTATCCAATGCAGATAAGCAGTTGAGAAGCGTTGTCTTTCCGGAACCAGATGGCCCCAGAAGTATGATTCTTTCACCTTCATTTATCTCCAAATCAACCCCATCCAGAGCTCTTACTGTCTCTGAAGCCATTTGGTAGTGCCTTTCCAATCCACCTATTTTCACGAGTGCCATGTTTTACCCAGCTTCGGGAGTCAGCAGACATTAAAAATTACTTCTGGACTATGTAGACTATGTATCCGAAGCGCCAGCGAAAAAGGCCATTGAGTCCTTGAATAGTTCCTCCCTCCTGAACCTCTTGTTGTCCCTGATCTTGAGCCACGTGAAACCAACTGCTAGCAAGAGGATGAAAGGGATGAATGCCTCTGCGTGGTACTTGTGCATTACCTCGATTATCCCTCTAGCCGTATATGCCCACGTGATAGAGGCTGCTGTTCCG
>CACGHY010000046.1 GCA_902573085.1 uncultured Candidatus Poseidoniales archaeon | reverse complement strand
GCAGACACTCCTGGAGTCGAGCTTGGAAAGAAGGAGGTCAACATGGGCCAGAGGTGCTCGGACACGAGAGGCGTCAATTTCACCGATGTCAGAGTTCCAGCATCCAATCTGATTGGAGGGGTAGAGAACGGGGGGTGGATGAACGCGATGAAGGCGTTCGATCACTCCAGACCTGCCGTGGCTGCTGCCGCAGTAGGAAACGCGAGGGGGGCAATGGAGGAGGCTTGGGCTTATGCCAAAGAGAGGAAGACCTTCGGGAAGCCAATCATCATGCATCAGTCGATATCCTTCATTCTCGCAGACATGGCTACGAAGATCGAGGCTGCCAGGCTTCTGACCCTGAGTGCTGCCAGCGCTCTTGACTCGGGGGAGAGGGCCACGCTGAAGGCGGCGCATGCAAAGAGGTTCGCAGCCGATATGTGCATGGAGGTAACCACCGATGCAGTGCAAGTCCTGGGAGGTTACGGTTACTCAGAGGAGTACCCTGTAGCCAGAAGGATGAGGGGGTCCAAGATCTACCAGATATTCGAGGGAACCAGTCAGATTCAGAGGATGATCATCAGCAGAGAGCTCGAGAGGGAGCTCTAGATTCTTGAGTTCCTCTGGCGTAGTGACTCTGCGGCTACGACAGCCATTGGCGCCTGGAGGTTGTACGATGGGACAAATCCCGACATAGGGACACGAATCACGGAATCGGAGCAATCGAGAATCGGTTTGGAGATGCCATCATGCTCCCCGCCCACGACCAGAATGACGTTGCCAGATAGGTCCTCATCCCATGGTTCCAGATTGCCGGAGTCCTCCAAGGAGATTATCCTGAATCCAGCCGCCTTAGCCATCTTAACGAGTTCGAAACCATCCACCCAGTGTACGGGCATGAATCTATCAGCCTTCATTGATGCTCTCCTTGCTGCCTTTTTCTCCGCGTGGGATAGTTTACCGTCTACGAAAACCGCACTTGCTCCACTCACCTCAGCTGTTCTAATGGTGAAGCCTATGTTTACGGGGTACCTAGCCCCGTCTAGAAGCCAGCAAAGTCCTCCTGATGACAATATTTCACCAGTCCCTGCATCTGGGTCTCTTCCCACCAAAGCAAGAATTGGCGGTGGCTCTTCCCCTTCGTTGACCCTTGACATCCTCCACATGTCATTTCTCGAGGTCTCGCGTACCCTGATCCCCCTCTCTTCTGCAATGTCTAGGAGTCTAGTCACTTCAATATCCCTGGATTCTCGAAGTGTGAGAATAAGAGAGACAGCCTCGGATTCGAGGGCTGAGGAAACCTCTGCTATCCCGCATCTTTGCATACTTGCCGTTTAGGCCCTGGATTAATCTGTTTTCGGTATTGACATTATCCTAACATTTTGCTTATTGTCTGTCCGGAATTGGATGTTTGAAAAGGGTAGATTTTGTGTATAATCGCACCTAAAAACAATCCAATAGTATATATTTGGCTATTTGGGCGCAGGAGCATGGATAATATCCTAGTAAACAAAAACGGAAAAGCAAGAGGGCTTGCTATCGGCACATCGATAGCAGTCGGAGTCGTTATGCTGCCAACTGTGGCTGCAGAGACTACGGCCCTCGCTACTAATGATTGGGTGGGAATCAGCTTCTGGATTGCCACTGCGGCAATGCTTGCTTCCACTGTCTTCTTTCTAGTAGAAAGGCAGAACGTGGGTGACAAGTGGAAGACCTCCATGACGGTCGCCGCGCTGGTTACTGGTGTCGCTTGGTACCACTACACCTACATGAGAGAGGTCTGGGCCTCCTCATACGCAGAGACCGGAATCGGCGTTTCACCTGTCGTGTACAGGTATATCGACTGGCTGATAACGGTGCCATTGCAGATAGTAGAGTTCTATCTGATCCTGGCAGCTGTAGGTGTTGCTACCGCGGCGATGTTCAGGAACCTCTTCGGTGCCTCTATCGTAATGCTGGTGGCCGGATTCTTCGGTGAAGCGATGTCTGGTGATGGGCAAACCTTCGATGGAATGGAGTTAATTTGGTTCGCTGTCGGTATGGCCGCTTACATTTACATCCTGTTCGAGATCAACAGGGGATCGGTTTTGGAAGCAGCAATGACGACCAGCGAGAGCACCCAATTCGCATTCAACGCGATGAGGGGTATCGTTACAATAGGGTGGCTAATCTACCCCATTGGTTACTTCCTAGGGACTGGAGATGATCCAGACACGGATGCCCTTAACACTCTGTACAACATTGCTGACCTAGTCAACAAGACCGCATTCGGTATGATGATCTGGTACGCAGCCGTTAAGGACTCGGAATAGAATAACATCCGGACCGTCGGAACAACGTAATCCGGGTGGCTGGCTAGGTGCCAGCCATCCGGAGCAAACTAATCTCTCAATTAGCCTCTAAATCGGTTCAAGTTGGCTACAGCACCACTTGCGAAAATATATGGAGAGTTCTTTTTGTGAGAATAGATAAACATCTATTGATAAGTACTCCAACATCGCTTATACAACTATGACCATCCAGATAAGGACCCCGGAAGAACCAACAGAAATTGACGCCGACGCATTCCTCCCGACGGAGTTCGGGAACTTCAGGATTAGAGTAACAGTAGACGAAGACGGAAATGAGCACTGCCTGGTGTACGCAGGTGACCTTCAGAGTGCAGATGCCCCCCTGATCAGAATCCACTCCGAATGCCTAACTGGTGATGCATTCAGTTCAATGAAGTGTGACTGCGGCCCCCAGCTCCAGGCCTCACTCAAGCAGATACAGCAAGAAGGGTGCGGAGCGGTAGTCTACCTTCGTCAAGAGGGGAGAGGAATAGGGCTTCACTCCAAGATACAGGCATATGCCCTTCAGGATCAAGGGTACGATACTCTAGATGCGAATCTCGCACTCGGATTGCCTGCT
>CACGHY010000045.1 GCA_902573085.1 uncultured Candidatus Poseidoniales archaeon | reverse complement strand
GAACTCCTAGTCCAGTCAAGGATCCAGGCTCAGTTGATATGGTGATATTTAGGGAAAATAGCGAGGATGTCTACGCGGGGATAGAGTGGGAGGCAGGCAGTCCCGAGGTCGGAAAAGTCATAGATTTCCTTCAGAATGAGATGGGCGTTGACAAAATCCGATTTCCAGATACATCTGGTTTGGGAATCAAGCCCATTAGTGAACAAGGAACTTCTAGGATAGTCAGAGCCGCCATTAGGTATGCAATAGAAAACGACAGGAGCAGCGTCACATTGGTTCACAAAGGGAACATAATGAAGTTCACCGAGGGAGGTTTCAGGGATTGGGGCTATGGTATCGCGAAGACGGAGTTTGGGGCATCAGAGATTGATGGGGGGCCATGGTGCTCATTCCCGAACCCGAGTACAGGGAATGACATAATTGTGAAGGACGTAATTGCGGATGCAATGCTTCAACAGATCTTGACGCGACCCAGAGAGTACGAGGTACTAGCTACTATGAATCTGAACGGTGACTACATCTCAGATGCACTAGCTGCACAAGTGGGCGGAATCGGCATTGCTCCCGGTGCGAACATTAACTATGACACCGGAGTAGCAATCTTCGAGGCCACTCATGGCACGGCTCCTAAATATGCGGGACAGAACAAGGTTAACCCCGGAAGCTTAATTCTGTCTGCAGAGATGATGCTTAGGCATATGGGTTGGACAGAATCTGCAGATTTGATTGTAAAGGGCATGGAAGGAGCGATTTCGTCTAAGAAAGTGACATATGATTTTGAGAGACTAATGGAAGGAGCTACCCTCCTTTCCTGTTCAGAATTCGGTCGAGCGATCGTGTCTCATATGTAGGTCTTCGACGATGGACGAAACAAGACAGAGGATGCTCGAGATTTATACCACTTCAGAGAATTCTAATGATCCCCTATCCTGGTTCGAGGAGCTCTACTGCAGTTCTCGAAGAGACAGGAGTTTGATTCCTTGGGATTGGATGGAACCTCACCCTTTCTTAGTAGAATGGATAGAAGAAAATCACCATACTGGCCGCGCTCTGGTCGTTGGCTCTGGTCTGGGAGAGGACGCAGCATTCCTTAATGAAAAAGGGTGGGAAGTGACAGCGTTTGATGTATCCGAGTCAGCAGTTGAATGGGCAAGTCAATTGCACAAAGGGAAAGAGATTGATTGGTTGGTCGGAGATCTTGTTAAACCAGAAGAAAGTTGGAAGGGGGCTTTCGACCTCGTCCTTGAGGTACATATCCTACAAGCAATTCCCAAAAAGATCAGAAATGCCGCCTACACGAATCTATCTTCGTTTTTAGAAAGACATGGTCTTCTGGTCTGCATAGGTAGGTTAGCAGACGGTCCAGAAGAGGATATTGAGGCCCCGCCCTGGCCACTGTCTAGAGAATTTATACACCAAATCGGCGAGGGCCTGTCGGAAGTAGAATTTCATACTGCTGTGATTCCAGATAAGGAGGAGGTCAGATATAGAGCAGTCTGGAAAAGGGACTGACTATCGCTTGGACCACATCTTTAGCCACTCTGATATATTCCTCTCAATGTCGTCTTCTGATACATCCCTGTCTACGACATTCCCACCTTCAATAGGCTGAATTCTACATCCGCATGCATTGGCATGCCCCCCGCCATTGGAATCGAAAAGGGTGGCTAGGGCAGTCAAGTCGTAAATCCCTCCCCTCCGATGTAAGAATGAGTTGGTGTAAAAAGACGCAGAGACAGGGTATTTACCGGAGTCTCCGAAATCAGCGCCTATATCGCCGTGAATGATCATACATGCATCACATCGGTCTCCAGCCATTGCAGTGACATGGTATCCATTAGAGCGGATTCCTGAACCGTCCAATCGGACTACTGCTAACCGATCCTGGATTCGCATGCTAGAGAGTATAATCTCGTTAAGATTCTTTAATTCCTCTTCCTTCTCGGTAACCAACCTAGAAACTCTTGAATCGGCCAGAATCTCTTCGATTGTTACCCCAGACTTCAATTGCTCAAGAACCCAAGCCGTAACCTCCTCTCCCGAATCAACTATCCTGCTCAGCCAGACAGCAGGGGCATGAGAAAGGAACTCTTCATGAGATATTGATCCACTGTCAAGCTTGTCAACCCAATCAAGCAAATCCTCAAGATCAGAAAGATCGATGACTTCGTGAAACAATTCAAATGCGATTCGAGCTGCAGAGGGGGCATCCTTCCATACTACCATTGCTCTGCTCTCATTATCTACTGGTCTGTTTGATTGATGATGATCTATGCTTAGTCCACACCTGGGGTGCATCGGCAAATCACAAACTGCAGTCCATTCATCAATCAAATCATCGAAAAGACCTGCCCGAAGCTCGCCTGGATGACCGAAGACCACTTCAGCATCCGCCCACCACCGCCCTAGTATCGCCGCTGTCACCACTCCGTCCAGATCACTATCGGTGACAATACGCCTAATCTCCAAATTTGACGGGTGCTTCGCCATAATCTTTGGGCGAACCATCTTGTCAATGGTGATTTCTGTGTATGAACATAATCACGGAAGGTTTTCATCTCGAATATCTTCATGTCGGCTTTATGCAAGACAGACCTAGACCCCTTGAGACCTCGTGTGGTTTCATACTACTGAATTTTGATAGTTTCCTCCTTCTCCAGTATCCAAAAGAGGTCTTCTGGTATCTGGCAGAGACAGATGAGCTGGAGGTAAACCTCTCTCAAGAGCACAACAACTACCTTTGGTTGCAGTTTGACGAGGCCGAGGAACAAATCACATTCGAGCAAGAGAAGGAACTACTCCGCTCTGCCCGTCGTTACCTTAGGTCCAAAGGACGAAGTCTATGACTCTGCATCTCTCTTACCCAGCGGAGTCCACAGGACCTCTTCCTCACCGGTGTTTTTTGCAATCCACCTTCCCATCACA
>CACGHY010000044.1 GCA_902573085.1 uncultured Candidatus Poseidoniales archaeon | reverse complement strand
AAGAGCTCGGAGAACTCTCGGCAGCAATCACAAAAGGTAAGCCAGACGAAGAGGCAGCAGAGGAGCTAGCAGACCTTCTCATACTCCTACTTGGGCACTCGCTTGCCATGGAAGTGGATCTAGAAGAAGAATTCCATAAGAAGATGGATAAAGTGATGACTAGGAAAGCGAGAACGGGGAAACTTGGTATCAGGGTTACAGATTATTCCGATGATTGATTTTCTTATCCTACTACTTAATTGAAGAATTCATACTGAATCTCAAAAATTACTTCCCTAGAATCAGCCTTTGAATAAGCTTCCAATGGCTCTTTATTCAATTCTAGGAATTGACTTCCGAAAGCTAGCGGCTCCAGAACAGATCTAGCTTGCTCCCATAGTCCTAATATGGCTAACGAGGCTCCTAGAGCTTCGGCAGATGAAAGTCTTCCCACCTTGCCCCAAGAAATTGGATTCGCAGCAAGCAGTAACGGCAGAACCCTCCCTTCGAGTTTGGTTCTACCGCTAACCAAATCCAGCGACTCTTCTATTTGTTTCCACGAGCAATCAAGCACTACGATCGAACCGCCTAATGAAACCAGGCCAACATCTTCTGGAGCAAATAAAATGGTAGCGCGAGGATTTAACAAATAACCTCTCCTTGGAGCAGAATTAGCCGACTCGTGAAGGTTTACCAGCCCATTTTGATACAACTTTCTGGACGTGCACTTCTTCGGATCATCCTGATCTAGGTGTATGACATGTAAGGGAACGTTTTGCACGATACTATCTCCTAGAACGAGAACCAGATCTAGAAACTCCAAAACGACGCCTTCTCTTCTTATCAGGTCTTTTCCTCGTCCTTTTAGCTACGTCATTATTCACATCAGAGATAGTCATTTGACTCGATGACTCATTTGCTACCATGGTATGGCTTCTTGGCATGACTTCTACGAAAAGTGAAATTCCCAAAGCTCTCTCGAATTTTTCCAAAGTTGAATCAGTTGGCCTATTTCCATTCTCCGCCTTCTGCACGGCCCCTATCTTGACATTCATGATTCTCGCTAAATCTTGCTGCGACATGTTCTTGATTTTTCTACCAGTTCTTATCCTCGAGTGAAAATCTCCCGCAAGCTCTGTTGCATCCTTAGTCATGATGTCTATTCCCGAAACCCCCTTGCCTGTCACCAGGCTAGATTGCTCATTATTCTGGATTACCTTTGTGGGCCTTTGCTCTACTACCAATCCCATCGAAGCTATGCATCCAGAGCAGCATTCCAGAACGGATTGGGATACCACTGCCCTCCTAGTGCCCACTCCTTCCTTTCCGCAGAGCTCGCAAGCACCCATGGTAACGGGAGGCATGAGGGCAACATGAGGGCTTCGTAGATGTCATAAGTATCCTCTTTGTGTCAGAACCATGTCTTCAGAGGCAGGTGAGACTAGTTCGGAGGACAATATACTGGAAAAAGGTGATCCAAACAGAGCCGCTCTAGACCGCCTCACTAAGGACTATCAGGATCTCTCTGAAAAGGCTCAACAGTTGTTGACAGAGAAGCTATTCCTGGAGAACGAGATGAACCAACTGAAGAAGCGCTCAAACCGACTCGAAGAGGAACTCAGCAACATTCGAACTCCTCCATTAATTGTCGGCTTCATCCAGGACGTTGTAGGTGAACAGGCCATTGTCAGAAGCTCAAATGGCACAGTATTCCTGGTTTATGTGAACCGTCGTCTGGATAGGTCGAAGATAAAACCCGGAACTAGAGTAGCGCTCAATCAGGATACTCTTTCCGTGGTCGAGATACTCGCTGATTCCTGGGACCCCCTGGTTAGCAATACCGAGATTATCGACACTCCCGACATTCCTTATTCCTCTATAGGAGGTTTAGAGGAGCAGATCAAGGAGCTCAAAGAAGCAATCGAGCTACCGTTCGAAAATCCGAAGGCGTTCTCCGACATGGGGATTGAGCCGCCCAAGGGAGTTCTTTTGACCGGTCCTCCTGGAACAGGTAAGACCATGCTAGCGAAGGCCGTCGCCAACTCTACGAACGCAACTTTCCTAGGTCTAGTAGGGGCGGAACTGGCCCAGAAGTACATAGGCGAAGGAGGCAGGATGGTCCGAGAACTATTCGAGATGGCAAGACAAAAGTCTCCTTCCATCATCTTCATAGACGAGATAGACTCAATTGGCTCAAAGAGACTTGATGTTTCCACTTCAGGCGATCGCGAAGTTCAAAGGACTCTGATGCAGCTGTTATCAGAGATAGACGGTTTCGACAGTCTGGACGACGTGAAGGTGATTGCTGCCACAAATCGTCCTGAACTTCTGGATGCAGCTTTGCTTAGACCAGGAAGGTTTGACAGAATCATCGAGATACCGCTACCCGAAATAGATGCTCGAGAGGCAATTTTCCGAGTTCATTGCGGTGAAATGCCTAAGGGAACTGGTATCGATGACCGCAAACTAGCATCTATGACTGAGGGATTCAGTGGTGCGGAAATCAAGTCTGCAGTCTTGGAAGCAGGAATCTCAGCCATTTCGGATAACAGGAAATCCGTGAACAAGGAGGATTTCGTTCTCGCAATTAAGAAGGTACAGGATAACCGGAAGGCTCCCGCGGACTCTAACTCAGAGGGAATATACACCTAAGGAAAGGTCTTGATGAAGAGGCCCTCCCGATGCACATGGCTCAACTTGTAGAGTGTGTACCAAATTTTAGTGAGGGTAAGGACCAGCAGATTATCGACCAGATTACACAACCTATTCTCGATGAAAACGGAGTCCACCTGTTGGATGTAGATATGGGCGCAGATTTCAACAGAACGGTAGTCACGATGGTGGGCGAGCCAGAAAAGGTACTCGAAACGGTGATTGAGTGCACTAGAATCGCGACCAGGATAATAGACATGAGCAAGCACACGGGAGAGCATGCTAGGATGGGGGCTGTGGATGTAGTCCCATTCATCCCGATATCCGGAATTTCAATGGAACAGTGTGTTAATCTTTCAAAGAGATATGCCGAGTCAGTCTCCCACGAATTGGATCTTCCCATTTACCTATATGCGGAGGCTGCTACAAATCCAAATAGAGCAAGCCTTCCAAATATTAGAAGAGGCGAATATGAAGGATTTGAAGAAAAAATTTCAGATCCTGATTGGGCTCCAGACTTTGGCCCCGCCTCATTCAATTCCAGAATGGGAGTCACGGCTACGGGAGCCCGTCAAATTCTCATTGCTTACAATGTCAATCTCGATAC
>CACGHY010000043.1 GCA_902573085.1 uncultured Candidatus Poseidoniales archaeon | reverse complement strand
TTAGCGAGATTTATGCTCCTGTCGCCGGTACCGTAACAGAAGTCAACCATTCTCTGGAAGATTCGCCAGAGCAAATAAATGAGGACCCATATGGCACGGGTTGGATATGCAAGATTAAGTTAGGTCCTGATTCAGATTTGAGTGGGCTCATTGATGCAGGCAGCTACTCCAAACTTATCGGAGACTGACCATGGGGTCTACTCGGCCTGTACACATCTACGTTGACGGTTCATGTGGAGAGAATCGCAATGTCACATCAGATACCAAGGCTGGATGGGGGTTCTGTGTAATCTCGGAGGATACCGGGTCTGGGAACGGTAAGGGGAGTCTCTTGACCGAATCGTTCGGACAGGTTGTCACGAATCCGGATGAAGAGGGTTTTTTGGGGGCCGAAGTGGGTTCTAACAACACCGCCGAGCTGTCGGCCATCGCACACGCCCTAAGGTGGGTTATTCTGGAGGAGGTTGGAGCTGCAATTTTGATGAGTGACTCTACCTATGCTTTGAATATAGCCTCGGGCATATGGGAGGCGAAAGCAAATCAAGAATTAGCAAGGAGGGTGAGTTCTCTGTGGAAAGAAGTATCCGGCCAAATCGTGCTAAGTGGTGAGCATGTGCCTGCTCACACCGGTCATAGGTGGAATGAGCGAGCTGATCATCTAGCGTTCAGGGCCATGAAAGGAGATTCCCCGCTACCCCTGCAGTTCTGGAAGCCCGGAAAGAGATAGTTCACTCCTCCTTTAGAGGGCCTATCACGAGATACACGTATATGGCCTGGAGGCCAAGAAGGAGTCCCACAAGAACCAAGATGAGTCCGGTTGGATCTGGAAGGTGCGGTTGCATTGGATTTCCGGCTACCCAGGAAATTGCAAGAAATCCTATTGAGGAAAATAGAACAAGTCTCGCGGATTCTTCTGGTTTCTCCCAAAGATCAATCCAAGGGACTAATCCCTTTCTCTTGAATGTTAGACGATACCAAGCCACATAGGCTAAGCATACCCCTACAAGACCGATTATTCCTCGGGAAAAACTGGAGTCATCCCAAGGTCCGCTCGGTGCAACTCCGATTACTAGGGCATCAAGAAGCAGTAGACCGGCCGCAACCGCATGCGGCTTCCACTGCGGTTCTTCTTGGCTTCCCATGGAGTGACCGGGCCGAGCCGCAGTAATGATGTATTGCTCTCATCTGCGGGTTTATAGAAGACATGGCTGAAATTGAATTCTCCGATATCGTCGAGGCTGCTAAAGCGCTCGAAGGAGTTATCTTGAGGACACCTGTTGTAAATTCTTCGAAAATAGATGATATCGCTGGAAGAAAGGTTTTCATGAAGTGTGAGAATGCTCAGCACGTCAAGGCGTTCAAGTTCCGAGGAGCTTCGAATGCAGTGAGGGTTCTCGGGGTTGAGGCAGAGGATGGGCTTTGCACTCACAGCAGCGGGAACCATGGACAGGCAGTTGCTTTGGCTGCAAAGCAGAGGGGGGTTCCTGCGTACATCGTAATGCCCAACAATGCCCCCAAGGTAAAGATCAACGGTGTCATTAGCCATGGTGCAGAGGTTATCCTCTGCGAGCCGAACCTGGATGCGAGGATTTCTACTGCAAATTCGGTGCTTGAAAGGACCGGAGCAACCTTCATCCATCCATTTGACAACCCCAGCGTCATAGCCGGACAAGGAACTGCAGCAAAAGAGATGATTGAGGAATGTGAGGCATTAGATGCCATCTTGTCCCCTATCGGCGGAGGTGGCCTTATGTCTGGGACATGCATTTCCACTCGAGCTCTACTTCCGGAAGCTCGAATTTTCGGAGCAGAGCCTGAAGGGGCTGATGATGCTGCTAGGTCTTTGGAAACAGGAGAGTATGTGCCCCAGACAGGTCCTGAAACTATCTGTGATGGTCTGTTGACCAGCATGGGAAAGAAGACATGGCCAATCATCAAGAGCCATGTAGAAGAAATCATTACCGTCAGCGACAGTGCTGTCCTAGAGGCAATGTCCCTGATTCACGAAGAGTTCGGGATGATCGTGGAGCCCAGTGGAGCCATATCTCTGGCGGCAGTACTGAAGGATGAGTTCAGAGAAAAGCAAGGAATCGAGTCTATTGGGATTATTCTGTGTGGTGGGAACGTAGATCCTGAGAATCTACCCTTCTCCCCCTATAACATGAGCTAATAGATTATATTCTGAAGGTAAACCTGATATTCATGGCCCTAGTTTTTGATAGGATAAAATCGACGCCTGGTGAAGTCCTGCTTCTTCTGACTGCCTTGGTAACACTGGTTTACTCGTTGAACTTCATGTTCTTCTCCGCATGTTACACTACTGCAGGGGAAGATTGCTTCACCATGCTTGACAATGGTGCACCTCTGACTGATCCGGCTTACGGTGCTGGCGCGCCAGAGTTCGCATTCAACGGCATTCTGATGTTTGGGATTTTCATGTCAACCATGCTGATTCTCAATGAGGGTGCTCGCGGCATGTGGAAAGTGATGCTCCCAGTACTCACTGGACTAGTAGTAGCTAGCGCTGTGATCTGGATATTTTGGAACGATGCTAGCGAGTCTAGTGAGGCTCCCAAGTTCCTCACTCCCATTGTGACCTTGGCTTATGCCGGCGCGTACATGATGCTTCGTTCGGAGGACGAGGTCGACGAGGGTTTGGACTCGCTCTCGTACGGTATCGGCATCAGGGACCCAGTAGCTATGATGGGCTTGATAGTGGTCATAGCAACGGGGATATTCTACGTGTTCAGGCAGATAGCTGACCCGGAATCCGTAATTGACGCGGTCACTCCAGGCAATGCCATGGATGGCCTACTAGCTCCCTCGAAAGTTACCGTGGCCTTTACCGGGGCTCTTCTACTGACTTACGTGCTATGGGCAGTCGTTATCCTGACCCAAGGGGCCAGAGGGATGTGGGCAGTCGCACACCCTGCACTCTTCGCCTTCCTTACAGTGACGATAGCCAATTACTTCGGATTCGTCTTTGGTCCGGTCAGAGAATTCTCGGAGCAGAATGAGATGGATGCGATTTCTGGACCGGCGACCATGCTCATATTCCTCCTGGTATACCTCAGACTCAGGGACGAGGGCATCGAGGAAGGCATGACCTTCCAGGGGGAATCTTTGGACTCTAGGGGATTCGATCGTTTCTTCGTGATGGGTGCCATCGTGATATCAGCAGCGTTCATGGTCATACAGATTTCGGGTCTGTGAACAGGTGGAGCACGAGCCGGGATTTG
>CACGHY010000042.1 GCA_902573085.1 uncultured Candidatus Poseidoniales archaeon | reverse complement strand
CGGATAGGCTCAGAGAAAACTAGAGAGAATCCCCACCGACCTGCTCATTCGTCCTTGTGCATAAATCCAGATGCGCAAGTTAGGATAACTGCGATCATCAAGACGACCGCCAGCATTCCGGAAACGCCTCCCGGAGGGTCCGTCGAATAACCGTTGTCGCCGGCCAGAATCGTCATACCCACAGCGAGAATGACCAACACGACGGGTGCGAACATGGCCATTCTTGCTAATTCCTTGCCCGTCACGACCATTCCGGTTATGATTGCCATCACCCCGAGTGGCATTAGGTGCAATGCCCACATCTCCTCATATGCTTCGTCATGTCCCAGGACATTATCCTCGCCCCAACCGTACTCGGCCCACTTATCCCCGTTGGCCATCCCGTAGAACGACATCACAATCACTACTGTTCCTAGAGCCACGAACATATTCCTTGGTGTCAGGATTTCTTTTGCTTCCATGGATTCAGAGATTAATCCACCCTAATTATGGTTTTGCTCGGCTTTCATTGGATGTCATCTGATTGATGCATCTCAGACTATGCCGGCGGTCACAGGGCCGATATTTCTCGCACGGCGCGAAGTGGCCGTGACTCTCTCGGCTATGTCACGCCTCAGGGGCTCGAGCTAACTATCGCACTTGCCTCGATCTCAACCAGTAGCCTATCATCTATCAGGGAACCAACCTCCACGCCAGTTGAGGCCGGTCTTATTTTCTCGAAGAATCTCCCGTGCACCTCTGCAACCTCCATCATGTGCTCTCTGTCGGTAACAAAAATCCGAGTACGGACGACATCTGACATCGCACCACCCGCCTCTTCTATAGCATGCCGTATTTTCTCGAGAACATACTGGGTCTGAGCACCTACATCCCCTTCACCGAAGAAATTACCCTCCGCATCAACGGCAGTGGTCCCGGCAACCTCTATGAATCGGCCAACTCTGACTGCGCGGGAGTATCCAGCAATGGGCTCCCAAGGAGCACCCGAAGAGATATTCACTCTCTCGCTCATTGATCAGAGTGGAGTCCCAAACGGCGTATGACACTATCTATCTCCTAGAGTTGCAGTATGCCCCTGCCATGAAGTGCCTCCAACCAAAAGAATAGAGGAGATCAAGCACAACCCAGTGACGTAGGAACAACTATCCGCGATGTTAGTCAGATTAGTCGCGTGACTGAAGGAGGCAAGGAGCTTCCCTGGTGGGAAAACAATCTTGTCGTTGTTTCCTTGATTCTAGGACTTCCTGTGGTCGTATTGTTGTCGAACGGGGTATTATCCTTGCTCGGGTTCAACACATCGGAATTCCCAGCTATGTTCAGTACCGAGCTATTCATGACGGATCTTTTCCTGAGATTGCTCTCCCTTCCAATAGGGGTCTTGCTGATACGAGCGCTTATGCGAAGGATGGATGTTGAATAACCACATTTTTTTTGGGAAATAGGAGCATTTCTCGTGAAAATTCCCTTTTCTAGTCCTCGCCGAACAGGTCGAACGGGGTGTCAATCATCCTAGTTGAGGCCTCCTCATCTTCCTCAACGGACTCGTCGTCCAAGATGACTTCTGGACTGCCTTCGGCTCCCTCATGCTCCGTACCACTCCCCAGCTCCTTTTTCCTCAGAGAACCGAGAGCGGACTCCTGCCCGAACATCCAGTCGGGCATTTCCTGCGATCCTCCCAGCACTGAGACTGTGGTGAAAGTGGCCATAGGGAGTACGGATATGGCCACAATGAAGTCAAGTATCGCAGTCTCCGGGACCTCGGCTCCCGGGGCTATCGTCTCAAGGATTATTTTCTCCAGTTGCATCTCGTGCCACTTCTCGTAGTCTACATTAAGGACGTCCAGAGAGACCAGAAGAACAACCCTCGCCACTAGCCAGTAGAGGAAGATTGGCAATACCCAGGAGAGCCTCGAAACTCTCCATACCACGTTCCTGAACATGGCAGCTATGCCCACGAGTTGGTGGGAGACCAGGGGGTGAACCCTGACAGCAATCCAGAGAGCGACCAAATATCCCGCCATCCCCAGGTCGAATGCTCTGCTGGGCCTTACCAACGAGTCGGGCACACCCTCCATTATTGCTAGAGGGACCGCGATGAGTATCACTTGCATTGGAACCGCCAGCAGCTGAAGCCCTCCGTGGACTGCCATTAGGTCGTACTCCCCCCCACTGGTCTTGGAGTTCACCAGCCTGGCCATCCTACCGTAGGGGGTGCCTTGTAGGTAAAGCCTGGCCCTATCGACTAGCTCGGGGTCCCCTGTCCTGGGGCTCATTTTCAATGCCGGCAGGATCCCTCCGCGATTCGCCACGAAGAACGGTCTGAAGCCTCCCACGAACAGGGCCAGGGCTATTGAAATGAGTCCGTAGGTGAGGCCAGCGGACACGACCCAGTGAATCAGGTCTGTCCGGATGCTCACCTGCGCGGCAGCGTAGTCTATGTGAACAAGGTAAGTGAGCGAGAAAAGAATCACGGGTGCCATGGTAATCTGAAGAACGACCAGCAAAACCAGTACCAACTGCTTCCCGACTTTCCCGCGGTCAACCATGCCTCCTTCGGCGATGGATACCGCCATAAGCGCTTCATTCGATATGTGCCTGTAGATGCCCGTTAGAGGCCGGTATAATCCTGACCGCCACCCTTTCTTTTGCGCACTGCATTCCCCAACCTTCTTACACGGTTCATTTCCGCATTTTGATAACAATGAGATCGGTGCGCGCACTCCTCCTTTCCTCTCTGCTGATGGCAGTCAGCATATCCCAGATCGCAATGGAGGCGCCACAGGCTCCCTCGATTAAGTCGGAGGTAGGCCCAAGGAACAATCCTGTTGACTTCGAGGTCACGGGGATAGAGATCGGCAACTCGACGGCGTCTCCTAAGGTTTGGGAACAACCAGATTCCACTAACTTGGAGTACTTGACCAAGGGTGAGGCCATTCAGGTCAATGTGACATTCCTGCAGAGGGGGGTCGATCCATCCCCAGTCACTGCTGATGCCAAGCTGGAAATATGGCACCCCATCGGAGTTGTAATCCAGGAGTGGACCTTCAACATCACCCTGGCAGCGGGTCAGTCAACCAGAGTCCCATTCGTCTGGACTCCGACCATAGCTCATAGTAGCCTAGGTGATGATGGCTTCCTCTCGGGAGGGGTGACTTTCAGAGGTATTGTCGATGCAGGCATTGGGATCGACGGGGACGACCAGAACGATCTTCTGGACAGGGATGTACCCATCGCTTTCTGGTACGACCCCATGGAGAATGGCTTTTGTGAAGACGAGGCCAATGAGGGGAAGTACTGTACGAACAACGCCGTTCCGTTCGGCGTTCCGACGTGGTATGGAGCGGGATACACAGACGGGTACCAGCCCGATACAAACAATTTCCCCACCGGTACGTGGAGAATGGAGAACGAGTCCAGTGCAACTGGGGATTGGCACTGGAAAGTCTCTGGTGACAATGACAACTATGCATCGAACCGCTACGACAGGCTAAGGTGGGCGTGGCAGAGGTTTAACGCCAATGACGGGTGCTCTGACCAGGTCTACGACCCCAGTCATGGTCTCGGTTATGGGGAGCACGACCCGATAGTCTCGTCCATACATGGGGCCAATCTGTGTCTAGTCAAGGTGAACAGCCCCCTCCTTTACTCCATCCAGATAGCTACCGATGCATGGGGGGTGATGGGCGCAGGCGACACGATCATGATGGAGACTGACTCTGGAGCTGGCGGTGGCGTGGAGTACCTAAACTACTCCTCGCAGAACCTCTCTTCTACAGAGGGGGACTGGACAAGGATGGTCTGGAACGCCACTGGATTGCATCAGAACGAGGGCTTCACTCTCTCTTTCCTATTCCGCTCCAACTCTTCCTTCTCTGACGAAGGTATACACATCGATTCGTTCACCATATTCGCAATCGAGAGAGGGGATGAATACACCCTCGATGCAGACTGCAGGTTTCCCGATAACTTCGGGGGG
>CACGHY010000041.1 GCA_902573085.1 uncultured Candidatus Poseidoniales archaeon | reverse complement strand
GATAGCATTTCCACCAGTGATGCATGTGCCTCGTCTGCCTTTCCTCGCTCATGAATGAAAAGTGCATGCAACCTGTCGCCTTCTCCTCTGAGGAAGTCACGTTCCTCGAACATAGGTTTTATTTCTTTCCAAATCTGATCGGCTAGAGAATTCTGTTCGAGCATTAGATTGTGTTCATTATCGGCCTCGGCTCTCATCCTTTGTATTGACTCGTCCATATCATTCAAGTCGATCGATATTATTCTCTGTTGCTCTACATGGGGAATTAGCTCATCTCTTCTAGAAATCAAAGATCTCAACTTTTTAATCATCGAGTTCTCCTTTTCAAGAGTTAGCGCTCCATCGGTCATTATGCGGTCCTCAATTCTCTCTATCTCGCCTACTGTCTCTGAGAGCTGTATGACTACGGACTTCCCGGGGCCCGTGTCCCTTGTCCCTTTCTTTCGAGCGATGACCTCCCTAATACTCTGCTGAATCTCATCCCTACTGGCTTGGTGAAGCTTAGCCTGGGCCCTTACTTTCTTTTGTTCTTCCATCTTTGAAGATATTGTTTCGTGGACTTCCTTCCTCTTCTCGTGAGCAGAGTTTCTTTGCTCTACAGCACTTCTTGCAGAATCATTGTAAGAATCCCTCTGACCTCTAATTCTGCTAAGTTTTGATTCCATGGCATGGAGCCTAGTCCTTAGGTCGTCAGAGCTCTTCTCCTCATGCTCCATGCAATCCCGACTAGTTTCCCCTTATTGAAGAGAACTAAAGGCCGAATAACCTAGCTGCAAAGGGAAGAATTGGAGAAATAACGGCTAGAGCAGCACCAAACATGAACACTGCACCTGTTGTCATTCTCAATCTAGTAAACAGGTCTGAGCGAACTTGGGATGTTAGAACTTTTCCAGAGATCAGATTGCCCGACGAGTCCTCAAGCCTTACAGTGACCGTTGCATCTCCCATCGAAGAAGGTATGAGTGTTTGCCAGACAATCCTGGATTTTGCCATTGAGGAAGATATCTTTCGGAAGTCAGGTTCACCCTTTTGTGACTGCATTTGTGGTTCCGACCTTAGCCGGTAGACACACTCATTGGGTCTGAAATCGGGAGTTTGGACCCGCAAAATCAGGTCTTGTGCTTCATCTGTGTGATTGAGTACGTAAGCAAACAAATTAGCCTGTCCTAGGGTTAGATTTTCCATATCAACGTCGAACCAAATACCACGATTTGTTGGGCTGCCTAGATGCATACGCATTCTGTCATTTAGCCTGAAGAAAGGGGCACAGCGATCCCTAGCGTGCATTAGTAGGCGGTCAAGGGTCTCTTCTCCTAACTCTTCATGGTTGATTATCTGATCAACGGTTCTAGAATCAACTAATTCGGAAAGTGCAAGATGGAACTCATCTTCTTCGATGAGTCCTGACCGATACATATCTAAAATCAGGAGAAGATACTCCTGCAAGTCGGATATATTCACTCCCTTCTTCAAGTCTGAATTGAAAGAGGCAACATACTTGGAGAACCGCACTGCTAAAACCGGGTCGACATGGGCTCTAATTACATCCGTGAAAGGCCTGTTTAGTAAGGCTGGGTGCATTGGGGGGGGAGAATGCGTCTAGAAGGCCCCATGGCTCTACTGTGTTGAACCTGGGCCGATTAGAAACCATGTATACGCTATGGCCGGAAAGCAATGCTCCCGTGGACAAGGCGATAAGAACCGGTATTCCCTCGGTTTCTGATGGAAACATTAGCCCAAGGCTTAGCATTATTGTAGAAAGGGTCATCAGTGTTGTGGTGAGATTGAGTTGGTTTGATGCTCCATCAATGACGGCCTTCATCTCACTGTAGCCGTGTGCACTGCGAAAAGTAACGCCGGTAGAGACGATTTCCTCTGTCTCAATTTGAAAAATCCTCTTAGTAACCCATAACAAGTAATGTAAAACGAATAGTAGAACTAAATCTGCTACCATAAGAACGAGGGAAAGCAGGTATACTGATTTTGAAAATGATAAATCTAGAAATAGCTCGCGAACACCACCTTGCCACCAATCAGGATCAGAGCTTCGATAAGACTGAGCCAACCCAAACAACACGACAACGACGATTGGAATGAATAAAATCAAACGAGCGCCGCGGCTTATTAGTAAGTCGTCGATTCCAGCTAGTACAATCTCGCGACCCTTCAATATGGACTTTTGATCAGATTCTCTTGGAACCTCAGACTTTGTAATCTCACTTATAGCAGGTGCAGGGGGGGTTTCTGACTGAAGAACTGAAACCATCGAGTCTATGTCACTTTCTAAGTCGATTACGGCGGATTCTTCTTTTTTGTCTGGCATTATTTTAACCGCCCATAGAATTGATCCTAGCTAGAATTCTCATAGAAATAGAGTCCGAAATAATTAGGTTATCGCCATCACAAGTCCTAGAGTCGACCAAGGTTTCGATAACGGATCCAATCTTGATGCCGCACTCTCTGATAGTAATAGCCTCTGTATCTGAGGAAATTATCATCTCCACTGTAGCAGAAGAATGGATAGGAAGCTTGCAAATAGGAAGAAGTGTGGAAATGCCAATAGTTTCGATTTCACGTTCAACACTAGGGACTTTTTTCCCTTCACTAGAAAACTCCGGATACCCCAGTAGATTATCTAGAGTAGATTCAAGATCGGAGCCAACGGCATGTTCCATTTTACATGCTACTTCATGGACATCGCCTTCAAATCCGATTACATCTCTAAGAAGTATCTCCAAAAGAATCTCCCTCCTCTTTATCCTTGCAGCGAGTTGAAATCCCGAGGGAGTGAGCCGACATCCACGATAGGGGATATGTGTGACCATATCTCTACTCGAGAGGCGTTGTATCATTTCAGTCACCGATGCTGCGCTGACTCCCTTGATATCCGCAAGTTGAGTGGTCTTTACGATAGCAGCGGGATTTTCAGAGTGTATCTCGAACATAGTTTTCAGATACATCTCCTCTATTTCGCTAAAGTTAGTCATTTTCTATGCCTCCTCTAGTTCTGCCATGAACTGAGTCTTGCAAACCGGGCATCTAGACATTACCGGTCTCTTCTCCAACTGTACCCTCAAGGCCTGATCGCATGTAGGGCAATGGAGTATATCCTCGGAGGATTTCACAACTTTGAGTTTTTCAGTCTCTTCGTCTGACTCGCCTGGCCCTTTAACCATGAACTCCATGGTGCAAGATGGGCACTTGACCGCGCCCACGTGGTCATTTGGCACCATAAGTCTCTGATCGCAAAAACTACACAAAATCTCTTTCTTTTCGGTTCTAAGTAGAGTACTCTGTGATTCTTTCGCTTCTCTAAGGCGTAGATCGGAGGTAGTGGGAGTCCTGGAGGAAACTGCTCTCCACGAGAAAGTTCCAACAAGTATCATGAGGACGCCAGCGAGAACCCCGTACCCCGCAGCCACAATATCAAACGGCAACTCCAGACCTTGGTTAGAGATTTTTGTCTCGATTGAATAGATTCTCGATGAGACAACACCGTCCGATGACCATTGGACCTCAACATCCACGTTATCACGCTCAATCCATGCAGGTATTGCCATTTCTTTAACTACGGCTGATCCCGGCATTAATGATGGAACTGCAGATTCTGCGAGGACGGTTCTCTGTGAAGATGATATCAGACGCAATTTGCCAGATTGTGCCATTTCATCACCTTCATTACTAAGTGTAATCGTCGCTAATACTCTACTTTGGGGTGATGGTTTTTCGGGGTTGAAAATAGCTTCCAATTTAATAGATGATGAATCGATATAGGGAGCAGTTACAGATTCTGTTGTGATGTTCTGAGAAAATATAGACGACTCCCATTGTAGTGGAATTGCTTGTATGGTAATCTCTGTAGTTTCTGGATTACCTAAGTTTAAATCTATCACTCTGCGTCCGTGGTTTGCTTCCAGCAGGATCTCCTGTAAATTTTCAGTTCCTCCAGAAACTTCTGAAGATACGGCCAGTAGAATTGGACGGGCCTTTCCCTCGGATAGGAAAATGGAAACGTCAATTTCAAGCCCTTCAGATGAAGACCAGGATATTGACTCGACAGATAGATTGAGGATCTGACTGATTGAAGCCTCGATTGACATGTTGCCCTCCAAGTTAGTATGCCCGGGTTGCCCTAGAACTGAGAGCTGCCAGTTGAATTCATTATCTCCAGGAAGTTCCATGAGAAAGCTGGTTTGAACCTCCCTGGTCGAACCGGGGGAAATCGAAATATACTCTCCCTGAAACATTTGTTCACTTGCTTCATTCGTTATTTGAAGAGA
>CACGHY010000040.1 GCA_902573085.1 uncultured Candidatus Poseidoniales archaeon | reverse complement strand
AAGTAGTTATCAACATACAGGGCCCAATTTGCTCTGATTTCATAGTCCCGATTTCTGGAATTGTCATATTCGAATTTCTCTATTGGCATCCATCCAATCCTAGCTTCCATCTCTTTCAAACAGGCTTTCAAACCAGATGGCTCTAAACCAGTGAAAATCAGTCCCTTCCAGGATATAGAAGGGAATGTTCTGAGATTGTCTTGAGCAGTCGGAAAGTCTACTGTCAGGTCGAATTTGGGCATCGATTTCATAGTCCCGTCTAATCCAAAGGTTCGACCGTGATATGGACACTGAAGAGTGCTTCTGGAGCAGCTTCCATCAACCAATAGCATTCCTCTGTGGGTGCAAACATTCGATATACATCTGATCTCATCTCCGGATACCAATATCATTGGCTCTCCCAGCAAACTCTCAAGATGTCTCAGCTCAATTGCCGACTTGCCTGAAAGTTGGCTCTCGTGGGCTGCAAAGTGCCAATTCATCGAAAATCCCTCCATGATGTGTTCGAATTTTTTAGGATCTGTGTAGAATGCCGACGGAAGGGTGTGAGCTTTTCGAATATCGGGGTCAATAATTGCAGACAAGGTTAGCGCCGAACATCCCTAGACGCATTCTGATGTAGCCATTTCGACATTAACCATATGCTCAGCGAAGCTCTCGACTCGCGCTTTATTGACTCCTAGATCAGAAACACCGAGTCGTGACTGTGAGTAAACATACAGTACGCTATCGCCATTATCACAGAAACCTTGCACTAAGAAGTCGTCTGGAAACCTCAGGATTAGAGTTCTGAATACTGCATGGGTTTGTTCGGGCCAATCTCCTATGGTACTTGTTCCCGATTGAGAATCAATCCATTCCCTGACTTCATCCATTACCTCGAGTAAACTAGCCTTGATTCTGATCTCTGTAAGGTTCCCACTTCTATGGTGATTTGGTGCGATTAATGAGCAATTAATCGAATCTTCGGGACATTTGGTTGGGAAATTTTCCGGTTCTATTGGGTTATCTGGGGCTGCAATTTGAATGGCAAATACTACTCCAACATATGTGATAATAATTCCAAACACGAGCGAGTAGGCTCTAGCTTTCTTACTCACGAGTCACCCTCAGCGACAACGACTTTTGATGCTCTGAGGATGCGGTCGTGCATCCTGTATCCAGTTTCGATGACTTCTATTACACTACCAGGATTTTTGCCTTCTGGGCAAGGTACTGTGGCAATAGCCTCCATGCAAGTAGGATCGAAGTCATTTCCTAAGGCTTTGATCTCATTGATTCCCTCTGCCTCTAGAGATGACCTGAGTCCATCGAGGGTAAGTTTCACGCCTGCAATTACTGACTCTGTCCCTTCACCTACTTCTGTGGCTTCTAGAGCCTTGGAAAGGTGGTCTAAAGCTGGAATGAGCCTCCTAGCGAGAGAGGCGCCGCCGTACTTCAGAGTCTTAGAACGGTCCCTAGCAGCTCTTTGTGCGATGTTTACTGTTTCTGCCTTGGCATACTGGAGTTCCTCCTCCAGTTCGGAAACCCTAGCCTCGAAGTCTACTTCCTCAGTAGATGATTCCTCTGACCCGCCGTCTTCTGGCTCTTCTGACACAATGTTGGGCCGTGATAGTCCCTCAAGAAGCCAATGGTCAATCTCAGTCGGAGTAAAAGTATTCACCGGATGATTTCTGCTCTCGGTCCTTCCTGCTAGAAGGCTTGTTTATCCTTGGACGATGTGATTCTATGTCCCTCCTGAAAGTAACATCGGCATCGGATAGAAAAAGGTTCATTCCCTTTCGGAGTGATAGTGGTCCGATGGCCTTTCCATGATCCCCTCCCTCCCCTTGGAATACCAGAACAGAGTCGCTAACTATGTCAAGGAAGTAGGTGTCATGGTCTATGACCATCGCAGCCTTCTCATTACTTTCCATGGTCCTCCTGATTGCTTTTGCAGCTTCCATTCTGGCATTGGCATCTAGATGTGCACTGGGCTCGTCGAACAGATACAGATCGGCCTCCTTTCCCAAGCAGATAGCGATACTGACAGCCTGAAGTTCCCCTCCTGAAAGTTTAGTCGCATGCAAGTCAACCATTTTGTCAACTTGTAGGGCCCTAGTTACTTGGGTATGGAATTCGCCACTTCGCCATTTTCCTCCTATCTCCGTATCTAGCCATTCTTGTACGGTTCCATCGAAGTCTGCACGGACGTGCTGAGGTTTGTAGGATACCTTGGCATCCATGGTACACCAACCTTCGTCGGGATCTATCTCTCCTGCAATTATCTTCACCAGGGTTGTCTTTCCTGTGGCATTCGGACCAACTACTCCAACGACTTCGGCGGACTTCACTTCGCCCTTTCCTGTGGTCAGGCTGAAGTCTCCTAGAGTCTTCTCTATGCCTCCCCATTTTAGAATGGGAGTGCCTACCTCTTCACCACGATTTCGTCCCCTCAGGAACTGTATCGGCTTGTTTCTAATCCTGACATTCTCTTCTGGGAGGAAGCCGTCAAGGTATGCATTTATCGCAGTCCTAGTGGATCTGGGGGGAGTAAAAATTCCATAGGCCGATCGTTCCCCATAAATGACGTGAATCAAATCACAGAGAACATCCAGAATTGCCAAATCGTGCTCAACTACCAGTACCCTCTTTCCCTTTTCTGCTAGCTCCCTAACCACACCCACCATCCTCATTCTCTCATATATGTCCAAGTATGAGGATGGCTCGTCGAAGAAGTAGACGTCGGCCTCCTTGAGTAGGGTAGCACAAATCGCCACCCTCTGCAATTCGCCGCCAGAGAGATCTCCGAGTTTTCTGTCTAGAATATGGGAGATTCCCATTAGTTCGCTGTAGTTTTCAATTTCTCCCCTATCATCTACTCTTGCTAGAAGTTCCCTCACTTCTCCATCGAATATACGTGGTAACTTATCGATGTACTGGGGTTTTACCGCAATGCTGACCTCTCCTGTAGACACCATTCCGAGGTAGTCTCTGAGTTCACCTCTTGGGAATGTGGAAATTACCTCGTCCCAATCTGGTGATGAATTTTCCCAATCCCCGAGATTTGGCCTAAATGTTCCAGAAAGTAGGTTTATGGCTGTAGACTTTCCAATTCCATTGGGGCCTAGTATTCCCACTATCTGCTCTTGTCGAGGAGAAGGCAGGCGGAACAACCTGAATGCGTTCTCACCGTAGGAATGAGTGAGGTCAGTGTCAAGTTCCTCTGGAAGATTGATGATTTTCACGGCCCCATCGGGACAGTGCTTGGCTCGAGTGAAGCAAACGGGACATGCCGTTTCCAGAATCTTACATTTTGATCCCTCTACCTGAATGCACTCTCTTTCACACATCTCTGAGTACTTCTTCAGATAGGCAAAGGCATTGCTGTTCGGTTTGCACCTCTCTTCGAGAAGAACAGCCACCCTCATGTCTAATCCTCCTGACTGTTGAATAATACATCTTCCATACGAAAAATGGTGATAGCGTAATTGATGTCAGAAACCAAAGAATCTGTACCTCGCGTACACATATCCTGCGAGCAGGATTTTCTCAGTCTTGGTTAGCTGTATCCTCTCTGTGAAAACATCTCCATTCTTCTTGATTATCTTGGCCATAATCGATTGGTAGAAAGATGCCATTGCTGCAGGGGAGTATCGAGCCGACTTATCTAGATGGGAGAGTAGCTTGAATGCGCGCTGCCTGTATCCGTCGGCTCTGTCCAAATATTCCTCTACGAAAGGAGCCCATCCAGGGTGGTTAAGTAGTTCCTTGCCACTCTTTACATCCTCCTCTGAAATTCCCCATCTTGCCAGATCCTCCATTGGGAGGTATATTCGATCACGCTGGGCATCTTCTGCAACGTCCCTAATTATGTTAATCAGTTGCATGAATACGCCCCAAGACTCTGCATATTCCTTAGCCTTTGGATCGTCGTATCCGTAAATCTCTATGCAGACTAGACCGACCGTGGAGGCAACCCTGTAGCAGTATGAATACAGTTCCTCGAAGGTCTGATATCTGTTCTTGTGGAAGTCATTCTCCATACCACTGATCATATCGTCGAGCAGTTGCCTCTGAATCCCGTATTTTCTGACAGTATCCTTGAGAGCGATAAAAATCGGATCGGTTGATGTGACATTGCCATATGCCGTGGATAATTTCTTCCTGTAGTAGAATAGTTGAGACATCTTGTCATTGTACGTGGATCTATCCAGTACTGGATTCCCCGGGCTTAGACGCTCGATTCTTGATCTGTAGTCGACAGACTCCGGATCATCCGATGATCCTCCAGGGAAAATGTCCACGAAGTCCCCGTCTGCGATGTCATCGGCCCTTCTACAGAAAGCGTAGTATGCCATTATTGACTGTCTCTTATCCTCCGGGAGGTACTTGAAGGAATGGTAAAAATTTCCCGCCTCCCTACGAGTTAGTTCTTCACAGAATTCGTATGATGTTTCTATCATATGCTCAGGTATTTCTGATTCTGACCATATTGCTGCATCGATATGCTTGAATGGATCCAACAACTCTCCCCTTGAACCTATGACCCCCATAAATAGGGCTCCTTCCCTAACTGCCTCAATAGCTGTAATACTGATTGCTCTAGCAGCTTCCTTTGTTAGTCCGACAGTCGCTCTGACGATGTCTATCTGTTCTTCATGAGTGGTTGATGTTTCCGGAAAAATAGGTTCATGCAGTTCGCCCTCGAGAATGATTTCGAGGTCGGATTCCTTGCTCGGCACCATAACTCTTCAGAAACACGCAGTATCTGGGTCCACTTGAATGTCTCCCGAGTGCGATTGGAATACGCATCGATAGTTTTAGACCTGAAATCACTCGGAAGTACGCTAACAATCGCTTAGGAGCCTTTTGCTTGAGCCTTTGAATGGAACGGCCATGACGACCTGTTTGACTACATCTTTGATCTCAGATCTATCAATCTTGATCCTGTC
>CACGHY010000039.1 GCA_902573085.1 uncultured Candidatus Poseidoniales archaeon | reverse complement strand
GGGATGCCTTCATGGATCTAGGACTCATCAAGGAGATGATGGATTATGGATATGCAAGAGTGCCCCTGCAACCACTCTCTTCCCAGCGAGAGTGAATCTAAACCGTGTAGACTGGCCCTGTCTTGAACCGAAAAGGGCTGATCATCCGATAGGATGAACCCTATATCACTGGGATGTTGTATCAAATTGAAGCCTCCTCCTTCAGCATCTAGAAATACGGGAATAACCCCTCTTTCATCCCAATCATGTAGGGTCTGATTGATATCCCCACCAGAGTGCAGTATCCCACTTGAGAATTCTCTAAATCGATCTCTCGGAGGAATCGGAAGTTTGTTTATTCCCTTAATCTGCCCAGCAATTGATCTTTCATCCGGCCTGACTCCCCCTATTCTGGTGCCATCGAACCATATCCTCCTATTCGGCCCCTCTCCTCCCATCAGGTGAAGAATCACATGGCAATCATCCCGAATTCCATGTGAGACAAACAGGGCAGCATTTACCGCTCTAACAAGGACGTCCATCCTGCCTCCAGAACCAGGAAGGTCATTCAGATTAAGAGTCCCTTCGCTTGGTGCCCTATGGCCGATGATAGCGAACCATCTCTCCAGAAGATCACCCCAGATCGAGCTCTTCTTCGAACCCCATCATGGACTGCATCTGGCGCCTCATCTTCCTATCTCCTCTGAATCCCCGCATCATCTTCTTGCTCCTGTTCCATTGAGTAATGAGCTCCTTGACCTCTCTTTCCTCACATCCAGAACCTCTAGCAATCCTCCTAATTCTACTCGATTTAAGGAGCAGGGGGTCGTCCTTCTCCTCTTGTGTCATCGAGTCCATTACTATCCTGTACTTATCCAGGTTGGACTGCATCTGCTTCTTCTGGGCCACACCCATATTGCCCATTCCTCCGAACATGGCGTCTGGTAGGTGGGATAGGACCTTGTCAAGAGTTCCAATTTTGCTCATCATCTCCATCTGCGCATACATGTCGGTGAGAGTGAATCTACCTGACATCAGCCTCTTTGTCAGGCGCATTGCCTCCTGCTCGTCCAGGTCCTCGGGAGCTAGGTCGATGAGGCCCTTGATGTCGCCCATTCCAAGAAGTCGGGAAATGAATCGATCAGACTCGAATTTCTCTATATCGCCAATCCTCTCTCCCTCTCCTACGAAGACGATCGGCGCACCTGTCGTAGAAACCGCGCTTAACGCTCCTCCTCCTCTCGCAGTTCCATCTAACTTGGTCACGATTGTCCCAGTAACTCCTACCAAATCATGAAAGGTCTCAGCCATAGGCCCGGCAGCCTGCCCGACTTGAGCGTCAATTACTAGGAAGCGCTCTGTAGCGTTCGCAATACTTGCGATCTCCTGTAGTTCTTCCTTAAGCTCCCCATCTAGGCTATCCCTTCCTGCGGTGTCTATGATTACGATGTCTGCGGTTCCAACCTTGCTGAGACCGTTTCTTACTATCTGGGATGCAACCTTTTCTCCGGGCTCCCCGTATACCTCGATGCCAGTACCCTCGAGCATCTGACTTAATTGTTCGAACGCTCCTGGCCTATGCACGTCTGCTTCGATAACTGCAACCTTTGCTCCGTGAGCCTTTCTCCACCAGTCTGCCAGTTTTGCGGTGGTGGTTGTCTTTCCCTGGCCATAGAGGCCTACCATCAGCACTGTTTGGTTGTGTGGCTTGATCTCCCTAGGCGGTCCTAGAATCCTTACTAGTTCCGAATATATCAGGTTCATAGCATGAGTTTCGAGCTTAACTCCCGGTCGCGGCTCCTCTTCCAAAATCCCCCTTTCTACCCTTTCAGTCAGCTCCTTTGCCTGTCTGACGTTGAAATCGGCTTCTAGTAGGGCCCTCCTGAGTGACTTGCTAAGATCCTTGACGGTGTCCTGGTCGACTTTCCTCTTTCCCTTCAGGAACCCTATTGATCCAAGAACTCTACGCTTGAACCCCTCCAGAGCCATATTGCTCCGCTGCAATCGTGCCGTTTGAACGTTATCTGGCTATTCGGATCATTTTACACTTCATTATCCGCTGTAATGAAAGGGTGCGCGTCATGGGAGGCGTGTGGCTGACGCTCCTATTGAGATGTGGGAGATGCAATTGGCTTTTGCAATAGGGTTGCTGGGCATCTACGTTGGCTGGAGGGGAACTATAGCCAGGATGACTGGTTTCTATGACCTATCCGGTGCTGCAAAGTCAATGCTGTTTGGAATCGTCTCAGGGGTGCTTGCCGCTTCAGCAATCGACGCACTAATTCTGGCCGAAGTTAGGAATCAATCTCAGAACATCATCTCACTTAGCTCGATAGCATTCATGATCGCTCTGGCTGAATCGTCTTTCGTACTGTTTCTTCTCGGTAAAACTAGAACTGTTGGATTGAGGGCTTGCGCCCCTTATGGATGGACCCTAGGTTTGGGCTTCGGTGCAATGCGCTCAGCCCACCTCAACGTCCGTCTATTCGATCCAGTAGTCTGGGAAGGTACCGGATTCAATGCTCAAAACATCGCCCTAGCATGTTTACTGACAATTACTACCTGCATGGCGCATGCATCCATAGGATCTTGGCAAGGGTCTAGAATTCTGGATAATCAACGATTTCGTCCTCTTGTATATGCCTCATTCGCTAGGATGGCCGTTATCCTAGTGACTGTGCTTTCTGTCTTCTTCCCATTGACCATCGCTCTCTTAGCCCCATTCGTCGTTTGGTCTTGGTTTCCAGCCCAGGAATCTTGGCTGCCGTCTGGCATGACTCCAGCAGCCAGACAGGCATATAGGCGCACACTTCGGCAATCCGTCCTCAACAGGTCTCGAGCACAAACCAGAATTAGGGGAGAAACCGTGGAATCAGAAGAATAGCTCCGTTCTAGGACACTTTAGAGGGTTTTTCATATATGGCGCAGGATTATATCCAGTTCGCATATTCATCCGTTTGAATGCGAGTGATTATCGCAGGTGCCGGCGAGGTCGGCCGGGGTGTTGCTGCAGCGCTTCGAGGCGAGAAGCGAGGAGTTGCGATGATCGATCCCGACCCCAATGCAATTAGCGACTCCCAATCTCTAGATTGCTTGCTTATAACGGGCAACGCCCTCTCAAGGGACTCTCTAGTCAGAGCAGGAATCAATGACGCTGAGATCATAGTCTTCGCAACCAATGATGACAATGTCAACATCCTAGGATGTGCTTTCGCTAAGAGGGTGTTCAGCGAACAGGTGGGCGACAGAACTGCTTCTGGGCTGATTACTATTGCCAATGTACGTGACTCAGAGATAACTCATCCTTCGAGAGGTGCCGGGCCGTTGGAGAATTGGGCCCGCACAAACTTCGTTGTTTCACCATCGACAGATGTTGTAGAACAGCTAATCTCCGGATTAGTATCACCTACCCTTTCTGATATCATCCCAATGGGCGATAACGCTTGGATTGTCGAATCTGCTGTATCAAATGGCTCTCCTATGATTGGCTCAACAATCGAAGATGCACACTCGAACTCCACAAAAGATCCGGATTATCCCCGAATCATAGCAATTAAAGCGGGTGGCAGGAAGGGTCGAATAGTTTCAGGAAATGAAATAATCCAACAGGGGGACATGTTGGTCTTTGTTACAGGTTCAACCAAATTCTTCGGTGAGATTGCCCGATTGGTGGGGGACGAGAATTCTGAGATGCCGGACAAACCGACTGTGGCAATTTTCGGAGCTACCAACTTCGGCAGCAAACTAGCCGAGCACTACCTCAATATGGGCTCTAACGTAGTAATAATTGAACCCGATCTAGACTCAGCTAACGCAATAGTTGGGTCTCGCATTGGCGTCAATAAGAGGTTGGACGTAATACACGGTGATCCTCAGGATGAGGATCTTCTACGCGAACTTGCGGTAGAAGATCACGATATTGCAATCTCTACTCTCAGTGATGATAATCTGAATATTTCGATAGCTATGAGGACATTCGACAAAGGCGTTTCCAGAACTGGCTTAATTCTCAAAGATAGGGCCCTAGTCGAGGCAATTCAGCGTATTGGACTCAGGCCGGTGAGTAAGCGCAGAGTGGCAATAAAGTCGATTCTCAAAGCCATCCACATGCATGTCCCAGGACTATACGAGCCAATTCCCAGAATACCATCTTTGGTATCTATGTCTGCCGAGATAAATTCCGGAAATGCACTACTAGGGAAGGAATTGCCAGAAGTCGAGGACATAATTGGGGCTAACCTAGTCATGCTGGAGAGGCTCGATAATGATGGAACATTCAACAACATAATCGAGGAGAACATCGGGACCATCCAAGAAGGTGACAGGCTCTACTTGATCCTTGAGATAGATGATTTAGGCAAGGCCGAGGAGATATTGCGGAGCTAGTATGCGTTGGGGAGTAGTTAGCCTAATTCTCGGCTGGACTATAGGGCTCGTCTCAGTACCATTAGTTGTAGTCGGTCTTTACAGCCTCTATGTCGAGGGATTCGAACAGGCCATTCGCACCTTCGCTCTTCCGGCGATTATTTCTCTCTCATTGGGCTATTTGATGATTTTCCGCTCAGGCGTTTCTGAACCTTCATCCCTAGTTCGAGATAGAGAGGCATTCGCTTCTGTGGCCCTTGGTTGGATCCCTGTGGTCATAGTGGGAGCCCTTCCTCTTTGGCTAGGGGGCATGTTTCACGGCCCCTTCGGCGATTTCTGGAACCCAGGGGGAGCAAACTCAACCTCTCAGATGATGTATGGACTACTCCACTCTTGGTTCGAGTCGATGTCTGGATTCACAACTACTGGCGCTTCCATTGTAGACCCAGCAACTAGTCCTCTTTGCGGATCTGGAGCTGCCGCGTTAAACGACTTCAGTGGTGACTGCCTTGGTAGTCAGAGGAAAAGCCTGATTCTATGGAGGTCAGTTTCTCAATGGATCGGCGGGATGGGTGTCATTATGCTCGGCCTTCTCATCTTCTCAAGGGCCCTAGGAGGGGGCATGGCATTAGCTAGAGCAGAGTTGACAGGGCCATCAGTTTCGAACCTTGGAACTACTCTCGAGAGCACGGCTAGGAAACTCTGGGGGATATACGTGGGTCTCACCGTACTCCAGGCGATACTCCTCTCACAACTGACTAGTATGGGCCCATTCGATGCAGTCAACTATGCTCTAACAACAATGCCTTCAGGCGGTTTTGGAACGACTGATTCT
>CACGHY010000038.1 GCA_902573085.1 uncultured Candidatus Poseidoniales archaeon | reverse complement strand
AGGAACAGCAGGTGCTTGAGCTCTATTTCGTCCGGCATAGATCCGTGCTTGTCCATGGCCATCCACAATGACGATATTATCGCGATTGCCAGGGCTGCTCCTGAAGTGGCTAGGTTGTTCTCCCCTCTGGCCCACTTAGCGGGCTTCCCTGAGACCGCCTCTTCCAGTCCGTTCAGGATCGACAGGGCCCTCTCCATGTCGAGCTGGCCATTTCTCCGCCCCTCGGGATTCCCGACAGTCATATCCTCACCCTCGTTACCCTTGCGTTGTAGGCGTTCATCACAGCCGATATGAGCAGGCTACCAGCCTGGTAGGTGATAAGCAGGAGCATGAAGAGGGGGACTAGCTTGCCCACGTTATTCATCATGATCAGGATGACCAGGAAGATGTCGCTGAACCCGACTATGATGGCCAGGCTCGAGTTCTTCCAGACGTTCATGTACTGGCTGTTCAGAAGCGGTATCATACTCCTCAATGCTTGGGGAAGGATTACCAGCCTCAGCCTCTGGAAGGGGTTAAGACCGAGGGATATCGCGGCCTCGACCTGTCCCCGTGGAAGTGACTGTATGCTCCCCCTGACGATCTCGGCGACGATCGATGCGGTGAACAGAGTCAGTGCGGTTACGATGTATATGAACGGGCTCGAAATCTTGAACCCTGTGCCCTCCACGATGTACCAGGAGGCAGGAGATTCCATGTCAGGCTGGACGAGCTCTGGGATGCTGAAGTCCCCGGACAGGAAGACAGCCAGCGAGACCAGGGAAGCGAGTGCCCATATCGCCATCCTCCTGATTAGCCCCTCGTCCGAGTCATCCACCCCATCCCTGTCTAGGTAGCGCGTGAGGATTCGCGTCCCGATCAAGATGGATATCGCGATTACTAGGTTTGCAGTGGCTGGTTGCGGAATCCAATGTCCCTCCTTGCTTAGATAGAACATTTCGAAGATGAAGAACTCGTCAGAGAATGGAGGTGCCCACTCCCTGATCTGGATGGATACGAAGAACAGCAGGATGGCAAGAGGGATGTTCCGGAAGAACTCCACGTAGGCGGTGGCGAGGCCGGCTGCAAGCCTGTTGTTGGATAGCCTCGAGACACCGATGAAGATGCCGAGGAAAGTGCAGAGGACTATGCTGAACAGAGTTGCTCTTGCGGAGTTGATGAGCCCCGCGCGGTAGAGAGTCCAGCGCGAGTCAACCGTTGAGTCGACCTGCCACGGCCAATTGGTCACGGGGAATCCGCCGACGTCCTCCATGAACTCGTACGACAGCCTCCAGTCCTCGTTCGTCTTGACGAGGTAAATCACCCTGAGGATGACGAATAGTACGAATGGGATCGCGAACAGGAAGACCGTCGAGGAGAACTTCTGGTCCTGTATCGAGGGCTTGTGCCTCTCGAGGGATAGGTCCCATGCGGAGTACAGGAAGATCACCAGCAGAAGCAAGGAGAGGAATGTGACGATGTTATCGAATATGATAGTGAAGTTTGCCGAGAAGGCGGGCAGGAGGACTGGGACGAGGAGAACGACAAGGTAGAACGAGATTGCGATGAGTGTTAACGAGGACTCGATTGGCGCCTCGAGCCATATCCTCTTCGCGTCCTTAGGGGCCTTGAGGGTCGCGACCAGTGATTCCACCATCCCGTTCACCTCGTCTAAGACGAGTATGATCCCCCCAGTTAGGAGCCCGCCCATGATAAGCCAACCCTGGCTCTTGGCCCTGAACTCGAGCCCGGTTGAAAGCCCCATGAGGAACAGGAATCCGAGGACCATTAGGATGGTCTTGGAATAGCCCCTCCAATCCCTTGGGTTCGAGAACAGGGTCCTGTACTCGTTGCATGCCAGGACGAACAGGAGGAGGAAGATGGGCCCGATTATCCGCAGTGAGTCGAATAGAGAGAGGTAGGAGTCGTTGAGCTCCAGGCCGTTGACAAAGACGCTAACGGCCATCTCGTCGATGATCTCCTTGGAGAGCGAGAAGAACTTGACGAGGTACTGCCAGAGGAGGAAGGCGACCACGAGGTAGGCAGCTACCCTTGGTGAGTCATTCGAGCTTATCGAGAACTTGGATGAGATGCCTGGTTGCGATTCAGAAATCTCCGCTACCACTAGTACATCTCCTTGGAGTTTGATTTTGTTGGGCCCGGGGGGAACTCGCCCCCCCCGGGCTTTACGTGCGCTGCATCGAACTTTGTTCGATTAGCGCCAGGCTGGTGCGTACATGAGGCCGCCCTCTGAGACGAGGGCGTTCTCTGTTCCTGCTCTTGGCAGGACGCATCCAGTCATTGCGGCCGATCCGCTGGTACCGTCGTAGGTACCGTCGCAGAACGACCTGTCGTATGCCTCGCCGTAGTTGCCCACGGCGGTCAGGACATCGGTCATGAAGTCGGCATCAAGAGGGTTCGCCTCTGTTCCCAGCCAGCTGCTGCCGGTCAGGAATCGTGTGGTTGCCGTGTCGGTAGGAGCGCTAGCGAGGTTGGTGGACGTTAGCCCCATCTCCTCTGCTGTGACCATTCCGAACCAGACCCACTGCACGACTTCCTTCCACTCGGTGTCGTAGTCCCTTACGGCTGCGGTCAGAGGCTCCTTGGAGAGGTACTCTGCGCCGATCCATAGGTCCACGCAAGTGGTTCCGTCAGCTTGCTTCATTGCGCACTCCTGTGCGCCGCCCTCTCCGTCTAGCTGCCACTTGTAGGCTGCCATTGCGGAGTTGTCGCCGGTGTATGCGTCGCACTCTCCGCCAACGAAGGCGGCCCTTGCGGCTGTGGCGTCATCAGCGACGTACGCAGTTGGGGTTGCTCCCCAGCTTGTGTCCCAGTCCGAGATGAAATCGTTGATGTTACCCTCTGTCGTCGTACCAGTAGCGACGCAGATAGCTGCTCCGCCCATGTCGTAAACTGATGGGGTCCCATCGTTCGCTATCTTGTCACCGTTGACCAGTATGGCCTGCCCGTCGTAGAAGTTTATCCCTGCGAAGTCGGCATTCAGGTCTGCATCCCTGCTGGTGGTCCACGTTGTGGTCCTGATCAGCACGTCTATCTCGCTGTCTCTCAGGAGGTTGAACCTCTCCGAGCCGCTCGAGTAGACGTATGTGATGTCAGTTGCTGGGTTCAGGCCGATCGCGGCTGCGATTGCCTTGCAGTACTCGACATCAAGACCGGTGTACTCCGAGTCTGTGTTCAAGTATCCCATTCCCCACTGCTCTGACTTCACGCCGCAGTTCATGGAACCGCGCTCGTGAATCACGTCTAGGGTGCTGACGGTTGTGGCTTCGGCGATTCCCTCGGCTTTTCCTTCAGCTCTTGCCTCGTCCACATCGTCTTGGGTGATGTCGGACCCGGCACAGCCCGCTAGGGCTGCAGTCATCATTAACAGCATCATTGTTGAAGCGAGTAATCGCTGCATGTGCCGATTGACGCGATGTGGCAGGTATATACCTTCTCCCAAATGCGGCTGAAACGCCTGTTTGAGGGCTATTTATTACATCCTATTTGCGAATTAATAGGATCTTTTGGAGATTAGGTGGGAGGCGGGGCGGCCGAAGCCGCCCCGACCCCCGGTTTTCCGAGTTTCGTAGGAGGTGATCCATCTGCAGGTTCCCCTACAGATACCTTGTTACGACTTAACCCTCCTTGTCGAAGGCAGGCTCGAATACCCCATGGTTAAGGCAGCCTCACCCACCCCCAACTAAGATGGTTTGACGGGCGGTGTGTGCAAGGAGCAGGGGCATATTCACCGCGCCCTATTGAGACGCGATTACTACCTAATCCAGCTTCATGAGGGCGAGTTACAGCCCTCAATCCGAACTACGAACGGGTTTCGGGATAGCGTCTTTCCTCTCGGAGTAGCAGCCCATTGTCCCGTCCTTTGTATTGCGCGTGTAGCCCATGGCATTCGGATCATACTGACCTACCGTTGCCCTCGCCTTCATCTGCCTTATCGACAGCGGTCTCCCTATAGTGCGTTGCGTCCGGGGACGCAGCTGGCAAATAGGGATGAGGGTCTCGTTCGTTATCTGACTTAACAGAACGCCTTGCGGTACGAACTGACGACGGCCATGCAATACCTCTCGAACAATCCAGCAAGCTCGTTACACTGGCTTTCATTTGTCCGTCGGCCATGGTGAGTTTTCCGGCGTTGAATCCAATTAAACCGCACAATCCTCAGGTTGCAGTGCTCCCCCGCCAATTCCTTTAAGTTTCAGCCTTGCGACCGTACTCCCCAGGCAGTGGACTTATCACCTTCGCTTCGACACTGAGAGCGCTCGGAGCGCCCCCAACATCAAGTCCACAGCGTTTACACCTAGGACTACCCGGGTATCTAATCCGGTTCGTGCCCCTAGGTTTCGTCCCTGACCGTCGGATCCGTTCTAGTGTGGCGCCTTCGCAACAGGTGGTCCTCTCAGGATGACAGGATTTTACCCCTACCCTGAGAGTACCCCACACCTCTCCCGGTCCCAAGTCTGGCCGTGCTCGCAGAATTCAACCCGTTGAGCGGGTTGATTTACCCACGAATGCACCAGACCGGCTACGGACGTTTTAGGCCCAATAAAAGCGACTACCACTTGAGGCGCCGGTATTACCGCGGCGGCTGGCACCGTCCTTACCCACCCCTTATTCCAAGACCTTTGAAGAGTCAAGAAAAGCGTAGGTCTTACCCTACGCACTTGGAGTTCCCTGGTCACGATTGCTCGCATTGCCAAGTTTTCGCGCCTGCTGCACCCCGTAGGGTCTGGATTCGTGTCTCAGAATCCATCTCCGGGCAATGTCTCCCAACACCCGTACGCGTTGATGGCTAGAGGGTACTTTACACCCCCTACAACCTGATACGGCGCAGGCCCATCCTATGCCGCCGGGGCTTTGACCCACTCACCGTTCCAGGCGTAGTGGGCTATGGGGCATTATTCTCAGTTTCCCGAGGTTATTCCCCAGCATAGGGCAGGTTACCCACGTGTTACTGAGCGGTACGCCGAGTCCCGAGGACTCTCGACTCGCATGGCTTAATCGAACTCCAATAGCGGTAGCCTCCGGCAGGATCAACCGGATTTCGCGTGAGCGGAATCACCGATCCTATCAGAGTCTGTTTGTCACAAGTTTCACTTATTGGTTATTGGCGCAGGTGCACTTCATTTCGTTACATGAAATACCCTGCTCTTGCACCCCCTATCGGGGGCCAAGTCATAATTGTGGTTAACCTCCTAAACCACGAAAAGCCTCGTGGCCGCACTTCCTCGGCTGCGTCATGCTTGATGGAAGACGTCATGGCACTAGGTGCTCGGTCTCCAACGCCAGCTCGACGCAGCGTCTCGCCGACCTTCATGCCGTATAAGAACGTGACGTGGGGGATGCGGACGCTTCCCTGCAGT
>CACGHY010000037.1 GCA_902573085.1 uncultured Candidatus Poseidoniales archaeon | reverse complement strand
GCCGGTACCCCCAGTGCTGCAGAGACTGCCTGACGACCGGGCTGATAGATTCGTCATCGTAGTCCCCACCCTTCGCGATTATTCTGTTGATGAGATGGTTCCTGAACCTCCCCCTCGGACCTGCGAATGCCTTCCACCGCTTGACCTGCCGGGGGTCATCCTCAGATCTCCTGCCCCTGTAGAATCTGCAGTACCATTGCACCCATCCGTAGGGGTCCTGCTCGACTATCCATCCTTTCTCTTCCCACATGTCAAGAGTGGTCCCGCACTTCACCTTGTATCGATTCCTGTTCTTGTCATACTCCTCGCTGGTGAGTAGGCTCTCGTCTATTCCATCCCACCAGCCATCGAATTCCAAGTGCTCATTTCTAAGATCCATTGAGACTACGGAGGAATAGATCGGCCTCCAGTAGAAACCCCCAAAGCTACCCTCTGAGAATATCTCTCTGGGAGTCATGTTCGGCTGGAATTCTGGCCAGTCTTCGAATGAAACAACGTCGCCTATGGACCTCATCAGACGATCCACCAGAATGAGGTAGATTTTCTTTGTGACGAGGCAAATGCATCATATCTTATGCCCCCTCCTCTTCAATTATATTGAGAGGTGGTGCAATGTCCCGAGAATTGCTTGTGGAACTCGATAGGAAAGACGAATACTGCATCATGAGGTTTGCTGATGGCGAGTCTTTTCGTTTAGGCTATCTGAAAATACGCTCCAATTGCCAATGCGCGAAATGCAAGCCCAGACAGGAAAACGAACAGAGGAGAATAGAATTCGAGCAGGAGATAATGAGGCTCAGGCTGGAGAAGCCGAAGGCGAGTCCCGTGGGCCATTACGGAATCCAACTCGAGTGGCCGACAGGTTGCTCGAGCGGAATCCACTCGTTCTCCCACCTCAGAGAGGTCTGTGAGGAACACGGAACAAAGTCCGATTAGTCCGATACGAACACTCAAATCCTCGATTCCCTACCGAGCCACATCGAGGTGACCGGTCTTCCCGGCCTCTTCGGTGGGGATAACATGGAAGATAGAGAACCGGAGGATTCCGGCACGAAGCTGGATGAAGAGGACGAGTGGCAGCTCTATGCTTCAGCCGGTTACGCCTCATCCGAGTCCGAGAACGAGAACGAGGACACTCAGGCTGAACTGGAACAGGAAGAAATCTGGTTCGACGGCGATGATTTCGACTTCGAAGGAAGCACGGTGAACTGGGACTCCCCGCCATGCCCAGCTCCACTCGGAGTCGCCCATGTGATCAAGATAGGCGTCTGCAACCACTGCCTGGCTAGAGTCTCTGGTAGCCTGATAAGGGGTGATTCCTCTGTGGCCGGCGCTACAATCAGGGAAGAGGCATACTCCAGAGACAATGAACTGGAATCAAAGATAGTCCAGGATTACTGCCCTCTGTGTGAGAATCTGTTCGATGACATCGAGAATATCGTGGACAGGGTACTAGGGGAGTTGTCCGAGACCGAGTTCAAGACCATGCAGTTCGGGATTCACCTCCCTAAGGATCTCGTCCAAGAAGAGGACAGAATAAGGAGCAAATACGGCGCCCAGGGGTCTTACCACCTCAAAGGCGCGATTGTAGAGGCAATTCATGCCAGGATAGGGGAGCTGGATAAAACAATCCAGTTCGTTAAGGAGAAGCCAGATGTCATGGTTCTAGTAGACGGTCTTACTCTGAGGGTAGACGTGGATGTAAGGCCTATTTTCCTACACGGAAGGTACAGGAAAGTCTCACGCGGAATCCCTCAGACACGCTGGCCCTGTAGGGCTTGCAGGCGGAGAAAGGGAGGCTGCGAATCTTGCGAGGGAACTGGACTCCAATACGTCGACTCCGTACAAGACCTAATCGGGGAACCGATCAGGGAGGCCCTTGGAGGCGAGGACACCTCGTTTCATGGGATGGGGAGGGAAGATATCGATGTCCGCTGCCTAGGATCGGGGAGGCCGTTCGTACTGGAGGTAAAACGCCCGCTGAGGAGAAATCTCCCTACGAAGGATTTGGTGGATATGGTCCAAAATAACGCCTCGGGCAAGGTCGAGGTAGACGAGTTGAGTTGGTGCACCAGGAAGAAGGTCAACGAAGTTAAGCAGTCCAGATCAGAGAAGACATACACGATCAGATTCAGGGCAGAAGGAATCGATGACGAGGAAAAAGCAGGGGAGGCAATACTCTCCCTTTCTGGACAAATAATCGATCAGGAGACTCCCAAGAGGGTCTCTCACAGAAGGGCTGCAAAGACGAGAAGACGAAAAGTCACCTCCATCGAAAGTGTCAGTTTCGAAGGGGACGAGATCGAGCTGACGCTAAGGTGCGAGGCAGGAACATACGTCAAGGAACTGGTCCACTCGGACGAGGGTAGAACCAAACCCTCGGTTCAGAGCGTCCTTGGTGCAGAATGTGAAGTGATATGGCTCGACGTACTCGAGATTCACGACGACTGAGAATAATATCGTCATCCGAGTCCTTAAGAACGCCCCACAGGTCGCCCGGATTCGCGATAATGGAGCAATGAGAACATGGTTACCAGGACAAAGGGGTCTAGACAGGGAACTCGCAGCATCCTCAAAAAGAACAAGAGGGAGCGAAGGAGACTCTTCATTAGCAGGACTATGCACACCTATCAGGAGGGAGATAAAGTGGCTATCGTCCTTGATGGGGCCCAACAGAAGGGAATGCCGCATCGCCGCTTCCAGGGGAGGACCGGGGAAATTGCCGGAGTCCAAGGAAGGGCGTACGTAGTCCGAGTCGCGGATGGAAACATGATGAAAACGGTCGTCGCTAGGCCAGACCATCTTAGACCAATTGAGTAGAGTAGGTGTAAAAGTGACAGAGAGAGAATTCGTAGACTTCGCAACTGTGAGAGACAAGCTCCTGGAGGCCATAGAGAGGAGAGGGGAGATTTCCTACGAGCAGACTATGGCCCTGCAGCATGCAGAGTGGAAGGCTAGCGCCAGTGGACACCCGTCCAACGAAATCAAGACCGATCCAGCAGTCTTCTCCGGCCTGCTGGCTGATTTGATGGAGAATGAGAAACTTAAGCAACACCCCGAGGTCTCTTCCAAGATTGCAGAACTATCACCACTCACGGTAGCGGACGTGAGGGTAATTATCGCCAGTAAGAGAATCGCAATGGACACCTCAGAAATAGAGGAAGTCATCACGGTGATACGCCAACATGTGCTTTAGTTTGAGGCCGGTACAAGCAACTCATTCATGAGGGAGAACCATTCTCGGGAGGATGGAGATTATGCAGCCTAGGGATTCCAGCGAGGCCGGTGAAGAGGCCAGGGACCCCTTCCAGCTTGAAGCCAGGCTCAGGATTCTGGACATACAGGAGAGGAGGCCGGTGGGCCATGAGGTTCAGTGCATCAGCGAACCCTCACTGTTCATCCTCAGGGCAAGAGTGTCCGATGCGGCCGGACTCTCAGTTGGTGAAACCGTCGATATTCCATCAGAGACCATCGGAGCCCTCACCGAGGTACGCCTGAAGGACCTCAGCGGCTCCTCTCAACAGGAGCTCGTGGCTTCCATTTCCGCTTCGATAACCTCTGAACCAGAAAAGCACCTCTCTTTCTACAACAGCGCAGGGCCGATGTCCCTCAAGTTTCACGCATTCCAACTGCTCCCAGGAATAGGTAACGCGAAGGCTATCCAGATGGTCCAGAAGAGAGGAGGTTCCGGGTGGAACTCGTTTGAGGATGTGGATGACGACTGCGGTATCGAGTCGGTCAGACTACTTGCTGAGCGATACGTGAAGGAGATGGAGGATACAGCACAGACCCCCCGCTTACTTGATTTGCTGGTCCGCGTAGAGCAGTAACATGGATGGGCTGGATGACCTCGATACTCGCCTGTTGGTCGATCTACTGAGGGACCACAGCGACCCAAGAAAATCTCTTGGCCAGCACTACTTGGTAGACGACCAAGTGATAGACAGGACCATGGATATCCCCGGCGAGTTCTCCGAACAACTATCCAGAGGTTCCCATGTCCTCGAGGTCGGTCCTGGACCAGGTTCGCTAACCCTGGCTCTCCTCAGAAGCTATGCCAAGGTTACGGCGATAGAGATCGACAGAGAATCCGTGGCCCATCTGGAAAGGGTATTCGGTGACAGGGAAAATCCTCTACTGATACAGGAGGCAGACGCAGTCAAGGAAAAATGGCCCGAGGGAATAACCCACGTGATTTCCAATCTTCCATACCAGATATCCAGTCCAATAATTGAAAGAATAACCCGGTACAATGCATCAGAAGGGATAAAATTGGCAATAATCCTAGTTCAGGAGGAGTTCGCACACAGGATGGCGATGTCTACGCCCCCTTACGATATTGGTCCGTTGGGACTCAGCTTATGGCTTGACTTCGATGTTTTCCTTGACAGAAAGGTCCCACCTAGCTCATTCAGCCCATCACCAAGGGTAAACTCCAGACTAGTCGTAATGAAACCATTGAACAGGGAGGAAGCCAGCGGAATCGACAAGCGTCTTTTTCGGATGGTCACGAAGCACTGCTTCGCAAACAGGAGGAGGAAGCTGCGGACTCTTCTGTCCAAGCCACCTACCCGAATTTCGAGAATAAATGGTTGGCACAAGGATAGATGGGAGAAGGCCTCATCTGAAATCATCTCAACCGACTCCACCAGGTTGGCCAGCGACTGGGCAGATATGAGGCCGGAGAATCTAGACCCGTTGGATTGGGTGACGATAGTTAGCGAGCTTTCCTCGAAATAGTCCCAAACCGCATTTTTTACATCGACTTGATAGAGGCCCCCCCCCTTCCGAGGCATTGCCCCGGACGCGAAGGAGTCTGGGTCATAGGGAGGGATTCAGTGGCAAAGAAGGACACCTATCTCGCTCTCTTGAGGAGGGGGATAGACGAGACGACCGCTCAGATTCTCGCGGACGGTGGTATCAAGATCGGTGACCTGAAGAAGCTAGATTCCGAGACACTGATCAACAACTATGGCATAAAGAAGGAGGTCGCAAAATCGGTATTGGACGCTGTAAAGTCTGGTCCTAGATCCTCGAGCAGGCAGCGTTTCCTTGCGGACGTTCTTTCCGACGACAAGAAGAAGGTCGACAAGATAGAAGAGACCCGTTTCAAGAGAGAACAGAAGGACATCCATGCCGAGTTGCAGGAGAAGAAGGAGCAACTCCGCCTAGCCAGGGTCGAGGACTTCAGAAACAAGAAGCTAGTGATGAACCGCCTCGGGAAGACGATTGAGCTGATAGTGAAGCTTGAGGACAACCTGGACGATGAGTCCAAGGACGAGCAGAGATCGAAGCTCAGGGATCAACTTGAGACTCGTGGCCTCGAGGCCGCAAGGGATCACGAGATGCTGGAATTGGCCGGCACTCCCCAGGATATCGTGGATTTCCGCAGGAAGATCGCACCCGTCCTCTGCCTCCACGCATGTCCGCATTGCGGCGAAGA
>CACGHY010000036.1 GCA_902573085.1 uncultured Candidatus Poseidoniales archaeon | reverse complement strand
TTGGCTCTAATCTGGAAGTTCATAGTGTCGGGGTTACCCCAAGGTCCCGAAGTCAGGGGGAGTTCGGTATCTCCCCAAGCAAGAGACATGGAGACATTATCAAAAATCTCCGAGTCCCCACCGACCTCCCTTATCAGGCCTTGTAGCATTATCGAACGTGAAGGGGAAGAGTCTCCTCTCACTATTGTGTTTGTAATCGGCTGCATCTCTATAACGACGTCAGATAGGGTGAATACCTCTATTTGTGATTCATCAGGAAGGTAAAGGAACTCACCCTGGAATAGGAACGTGAAGTTGTGAGAACCCCTGTCTAGGGAGTACTGAACCCTGTGACTCATAGAGAACATCCCTCCCTCTTCTGTAGTTAGGGTTTCTACATTTGAGCCGTCAAGCAGAACAGTGATTTCCCTTCCTTCAAGGCCTTGCTCGAAACCTGTGTCGGACTCGAATAGTCTGCCGCTGAAGTTCCAATATCCGCCACGTGTTGCATAGCTACCCTCCTCAACCTGCAGGGATATCTCGGTATGGTACGATACGGTGAAGTTGGACTCTGTGGAGCCGTGTCTGTAGAATCCTTGAGCAGGTGCGATCGCGGAAATGGAGTGGTTTCCTATTTCCACAGATTCAGGAACCATCCATTGCAGACTCCAGTTGCCGCCCTGCTGGCTGCTTGTGATACCAATGAGGACACCATCCACGAAGACCTCGATGGTATGGCTGACCAGCCAACCGTTCTCGAGATTGTCCTTGACGGTACCAGATACTGTGATATCATCCCCTACAGCAACTGGTCCGAGATCATCAATGGTGACAGAGACGGGTGCGAAGACGGTGAATACTACGGTGGAGTTGGATGGGAGTATGAAGTCCTCACCAAGGAACTCAACTCCGATGATTATAGGACCTAGGGGCATATCGGGAGGAATGGGCACTAGACCTAGGTAGGAGCCGTTGGAGTTTACGGATATCGAGGTTATTTCCTGTCCGTTCACTGAAAGGACAAGGTCCCTATTGGGAATGGCCCTCCCCACGCTGTCAGTGAGCATCCCCTCAACAGTGGCGACCTCTGTCCTGTCTATTTCAGAAGGAGAAGTGGAAATAACTACTTGTGAAGGCTGTGTGACATTGAAGGCCAGGGAGTCTGTTGAGCCTAGGTAGTACTCGGGATTAACCGAGTCTCCCTGACCCATTGGATCGACCCATGAGAATCCACCGAGGAACTCGACTCTTGCTTGGTGTTGTCCGAAATCCATGTCTGAGGGAATCTGATATGTTATCGACCACTGTCCTGTGCTTGAGTTTGAGAATACGGTGTATGCGGGCCCTACGTCAACCCCATCAATATGCAAATGAATTAGGCCACCGCTGAGGTTACCGTCTTCTTTCAGCATCTGTCCCCTTTCGTCTTGGAGGGAGCCGGTAAAGGTTACAGAGGAGCCTGCGATTGAAGGAAAGGTTGCCTCCTTCAGGACTAGTTGCGTCGGTGCGAGGACGACGACTCTCGTCCAGGTCTCGTCCCCTAGGATGCCAGTGGGTCCGCTGATTCCGGAGAAAGTTGCAGTGACCCTCATCGGCCCTGGATCTCTGTCTGGCTTGACTAATATTGATGCCGAAGCGGTCCCGTTAGAGTCGGTTAGACCGCCCCACACGGTGAGGTTGTCTACCTCGACAACAACGGTTGCGGAGGAGACTGGGGATCCTGAATTGTCGATTATTGACAGGGACATATCGAAAGTATCGCCTCGGATTGTCCTATTTTCGGGATCGAGGTCGTCCGGACTCTCAATTGTTAGGACGCTGTAACCTCTGCTGTTGAAGGTGGTGAAGGCAGAAGCAGCGGAGAAGTAGGTTACTTGTGGCGTGAATGAAATATCGATGCCATGAGGACCGCGAGGGAACGACAGATCCAGACGAATCTGGGCTGACCATGTGCCGTCGGAGTTGAATACAACTGATGAAACAGTAAAGTTTGCAGATTCTCCGTCAATTGAGAATATCAGAGTGGGATTTAGTGGGTTCCCATTGGTGTCTGACAAACCTGTGCCGTTGCTGGAGGTGAGTGATCCTGTGACGTTGAAGGGCTCTCCTGGCAGAGGATTGGCTTGGATCGGGTCGATCAGCATGCTGACCGGCGACCTTACAGTAATCGTGTTCAGAATCTGGACGGTCGGGTTGAGGTCTACAGAACCATTGAACACGAAAGTGACGTTAACGAGGCCCAGGGGATGGTCGTGAGGTATCTCGAATTCGAAGGAGACGCTGCCGTCGGCATCGGTGACCGACGGTTCGAGCCAAGTGTCGTGAAAGAGTACTTGAACCTCGAATCCTGAAAGGGGTGCCTCGTTGTTGCTGAACTCGACAAGCCTAGTGGCCATAATTGCCGAGTCTCCTCTGTCGATGATTGTGTTGATGAATGGATTCGTGTTAGTGAACTGTGAAACCCCCATGACGAGAATAGATGCATCCCCGTTTCCAGTTAGATAGAATGGAGTCGAGCCGTTAACTACGCTAACTACTACGGTTCTGTCCCCCCTTGTTACTCCGTTTCCTAGGGCATCTGTGGGTACCGAGACGTTGAACCCTCCCGATGCATTAGTAGTGTGGTTCTCTATCAGTAGCTCATCGGGCTCGTCCAAGAAGAAGACGTTGATTCCAACTGGCCCGTCTACTGTCCTGTTCGTATCCGCTGAGTCCATTACAGTCCCAACTAGGTTGAATGGTTGGAGGGCAGTTACTCGGATTGGGATAAACGTGATTTCGACCGTGCTACCCACCTGAACTGTTAGGTTTGCAAAGCTCTGGTTGCCTAGCCACCTTCCTGCATCTGGGGACTCAAGAGTGTCGGTTACGTCATCTGGAGCATGGATCCTAATATCATAGAATCCAGGGGGAGTAGACAAGGGTATCGTGGCATCGAAGGATGCTATTCCCTCGGAGCTTGTACTAGAAGACTGGAGAATGGTCTCTAAAGGCCCTCCCCAGTCGAAGTACAGGTCTAATGCTACTCCGGAAAGCTTCGCACTTGGATCCTCGACATCAGTAACGGTGGCTTGAATTTCCAGCTGCTCCCCTGCTGTAACTATCGAAGAAGTTGGATCCGCTTGAACGACAAACTCTGTCTGGACTCCGATAGGAATTATGGTCGGATCTGCTGGATTGTAGTATGCCCCGCCGTCAGGGGGGTTCGAAGAGAATCCCAAAGTGACCGAAATCTCGTAGACACCGGAGGGTATTCCTGATGGGATTTCGAATGATAGGTTGTATGATCCAGTTAGGTTATCCACCCATCCATTGGCGATATTGTATACGGTGGGTGCCGCAGGGAAACCACCAGGGGTCGTGGGGAGGTCGGACGGGACAAGGAGCTGTACTAGCACAGAGGAGTTGTTCTGAGTGACAGCATTCTGGAGAATCATGTCCTTTGCTATTCCAGAAATCCAATTCGTGGACCCTTTGACGGACCAATCGCTGGATAGGTTTGCAGTAGCGTTGGCTAATCCCCTAACTCTCACGACGCCCGAAGTTGAATTCGGACTAAGCCATGTAGATCCTGCATAGCTAAGGTTCCATTCATAATCACCAGGAACCGTGTTCAATGCCGGAGTGAACGTTGGAGTCAACCTGCCTGCATCCGGGTCTGTCTGATTCCATTCGAGCAACCCGTCGAAGAGCAGGGTATAGTCTCCTTCGAAAGATGCGAAAGAGGAGCCAGTATGGTCTTCCAATAAGACGTCCACGGAGTATTCTCTACCCCTGATTGCGAACGGAAGTTCGTATTCGAAAACCACAAAGCTACGAATTCCGAATGTATCGGAAAACTGTTCCTGATCATTCGCATTTAGATCGTCAGAGTCGAACTGGAATCTGACGTCTACTGGACCCGCCGGTATTGGAACCTCGTTTGCAGAGAAAGGCCAAGTAATGGAGAACTCACCTGGATTAGACCCCCAAGAAGAGTTGTTCAGGTACCAAGAGGAAAGTTCCACGAATGGACCGGAAATGTCGGCCCTCCTCATTTCCAGGATAAGTGTCCCGTTCAGTGGCGTGGGAGACGGTCCCCTGCTCAGGACTGTTCCGTTAAGATATACGTTGTTTCCTATCTCCAGAATTGAATTGTTCGCCGACTGCGCCTCTAAGTCAACGGTTAGATTAGGGGAAAGAGTGATGTTGAATTTGAAGGAATAGTTACTAGGTCTGGCATGGTAAGATGGAGGTGTTTCATTGTTGAGATCGTCAAAGTGCCAACCATCGAATGAAATTGTCGCATCCATCATTCCGAGAGGCTCGGTCTCGTCTACAGGCACCACGAACTCATAGTAACCACCGCTTGATACTCCAGATGTGATTGATACCAATCCATCGACTTGGGATGAGTAGTTCAGAACGACCTGCAAGTCGTCCCTTATTGATGGATCAAGGAATGGGGAACTAGCCCACGATAGTTGTCCGGTGATTGACGAGTTTACACCTATTCCAAGCATAGGCTGATTCACGGGAGTTGGATTTGTGATGGATAGAGAGACGTTGTCTGAGACATTCAGTAACCATGCCATCGTTATTCCCTGAACTCCGACATAACCCTTTTCAGAAGTCAGAATGACCAATGATCCGAACCCGGGCTGGATCAAATCCTGGGGAAGCCCTGTCAGGTTAAATGATCCATTGGAATCTGTCGAAACGCTGGCAACGACATGTTCAGGTATTGCTGCGCTACCTGGTATATTATCAGACGATTCTGGCTCCACTAAGTAAAGGGCCAACGAGACGTTCTCGACCGGTGTCTGGTTACCTGGAAACTCTAGGGTCCCCTGTACCCATATTTCTTGGGAAATAGATACGTTCCTTTCTATTGAGGTTGGCCCCCAAGATTCCACATTAACCGTTACTTCCGACATCGGGGGACAAGCCTCGAAGGGGATCCAACCCATATCCAGTTCTCCTTGGTTCTGGTTCGTTTGAAGGTGCACTTCCGCCCATCTTGTGAAGTCCTTACCATATACATTGAATGCCTTGCCATCCCAAGTCCCTCCTGCGAATCCGGTTACCTTCCTGGCAGGCATCCCCGCTATTCTTAACATAGTAACGAAGACGGAGGTGAATTCGTCGCAGTTTCCTTCTTGAGAAGAGTTCAGAATCCAGTGAGAGATGTCACTAAAACTGCCCATTCCATTGGGTCTTCCTGAGCCGTCATGGTTTCTTAGGAAGGATATGGTCTCGTTGCCATTGACAAGGAAGTCCTGAATTGCCTTGATTTTGTCCCATGCTGAAATTGCTCCGGACTGATCCAATATATCCTGTGTCAGATTAATCACAAAATCTCCGCTTTCCAAGAAGTCCTGAGGGAGGTCTTTACCGTATTCTGAATCATCGAAAGCAGTGGAATTATCTATAATCTCAGTAGTTAGGATTACCTCTGGAGCGTTCACGTAAAGTGCCTCAATTACAGCGCTGTCGACGATCACATCCCTGGTGTAATTGGAGAAATTAAGTCCCGCGGTAAAGTCTACCCAAGTCGTGTAGTTGACCACATTATATGGCTGAATTAGTTCCTGGTCGGGTCCAATGTATCCCGCTTCATCGAATATAATCTCCCAAGAAAGAGGTCCGGAGTGATTCCAGAAGGACTGGTCTGCAACTCCCTGTTCAACCGAGAATTCTGGCAAAACCTGTGTGTTTCCTACAAGAGTGCTGTTCACCCCCCATGAGACTCCAGTGTAGTAGTCGTAAGTGTGCCATCTCCAGTAGTGTCTTACGGACGGGTCAAGTCCATCCGAGGTGTTTGTCGCCGTGAACATCAGAGAGTTCTCCTCGATATCGTCAGAAGGTTCGAAGGGGTCGCTGGGAGAGCCGATACAGTCTAGCTCCCAGAAATTTTCTGGGCATTCTTCGCCGTCAGGCACCCCCCCCTCCATCTGAGTCTGGATCTAACCAGTCAGTACCTAATTCCAACTCTATGGAGTCAGGAATCCCATCCCCGTCTGTATCCAGGGGATTTATGTCATCATCAGGGTTATCTTGCGGGTTTGTTCCGTCAAGGTATTCTTGTCCGTCATCAACTCCTCCTGAGTCGGAGTCGGCTACATTCCAAAGCGTGAACCAGACATCGCTAGTAAGATTGCCACCGATACCAAAAATCATTGAGCACCCCGTAGAGTTTTCGAAGTAGTTATTGAGGCCATCTCCATCTGAATCGAGAAGATTGTCACAGGGCTCCCTTGGGTCCGTATCGTTCAGTATCTCCGAGAGGTCGTTCACGCCATCTCCATCTGTATCGGATAGGGTAGGATCGGATAGATACCCCCAGGTCGCGGTCAGTTCCTCCCAGTCAGCCAGTCCGTCACCATCGGTGTCCTTGTAGTCGTCATCACACCATGGGTCATTGGATGCGTTTGGAGAGGCGTCCCAACACCAAGATCCGTTTATGATAAGTATGGTATTGGAACCCATCGGGGGCTCGACATCTACGCCCCTCATGAATAGTGAATCTAGGAAAGAGTAGCTGAACGGTGTTTGCGTACCATTGGGAGAAATATAGTAGGCCATCGGAGGGCTTCCTCTCCAGTCTACGGGATCCGGATTAATTCCCTCCGTAGAGTTTAGAGTAAGTGTATCTGCCTCTCCGTCCCACGTTAATACCGTGAAGACTAGGTCAATTGTTGAGGTGCAGGGATCGGTCTGTCCAGGGAAGCCTTCATTTCCATCGTCTATTCCACCCCCATCCGTATCAGCCACGTTCCAAAGAGTGCATGAGTTGTTCTCCTCCCAATTCTGAAGACCGTCGCCATCGAAGTCCCCGTCGTCGTTTACTCTAGTCGGATCGGTCTCTCCGCTGTCAATCACCCCGTTTCCGTTAAGGTCCTCATCTCCATCATCCAGATAATCACCATCGGTGTTGTTGTCGCGTGGATCTGAGCCTTGGGCGGGGTCCCCGTAAGAGCCGTTGTACTCGATTCCATCCAATATTCCATCACCATCAGTATCAGGTGAGGTTGGATCGGTAAGCAACACTAGACCCTCGAATGAGTCATTGAGGCCGTCTCCGTCAGTATCGTTGTTCTGTGGATCTGTCTGAGTTATACCATCGACCTCTGCGGTGAATATGGCACATCCTCCCGGTCCTAGCGATAGAATCGGGTTACATGGCGACTCAGTGACTGTCATGTTAATTGGACCTGGTCTGAAATACTGAGTAGGTGGGAACGTTGACCCGTTCCTTGTCCCCCAAGCAGGATTGACATACTCGTAGATGTTAGCAAGACCATCGATGTCCGGATCTCCGTAGGTTCCGTCCTGATTGGAATTAGAAGTGGGATCCAAACCGTTTGCCACCTCCCAACCATCTGGCATACCATCTCCGTCCGTATCCCAACCGTTGGGGTCCTCGTCGATTTCCCCATCACCATCGTCATCATTAGAGCTGCAATCTGCGTCTCCGTCAAAGTCATCATCGTTTGAATCGACCATCCCATCGTGGTCATTGTCGAAGGTATCGGTGCATATGTTTCCTACCGGATCCTCATCGGAGCCATCGGATCCTGAGCCTTGAATTACCTGCATTGCGCTCTCCTCGTCCCAGTTTGAAACTGGGATTGTTCCGTTCCACCAGACTCCGTTGTCAAGTACATTGGTAGTCGAGGGTTCATCCCAACCAGGGGGGATTCCGTAGAGGTACTCATTGAGATTCGTTAGACCATCGGAATCTGGGTCTCCGGTAGAGCCGTTTTCCCCCAGTGAGGATAGAGGGTCCAGGCCGTATTGCCACTCCCACCCGTCTGGGAGGCCGTCATTGTCGGAATCCCAGTCTTGAGGTTGTGTATTGATGATGAATTCGATACCGTATGGAAGTCCGTC
>CACGHY010000035.1 GCA_902573085.1 uncultured Candidatus Poseidoniales archaeon | reverse complement strand
CCGACAAGGCGAGAAAGGCCCTGTCGGAGTCCAGGGCCAAGCTGAAGGAGATCAGCGATGAGCTGAGCAAGGCGGAGGCAGCAAGGAAGGCAGCCCAGGAAAAGGCGGCAAGCGCGAAGTCGGAGGCCGACGAGCTAACCAAGAAGGCGCAGAGCAGCAAATCGAGCGCTGAGAGCGCGAAAAAGAGGCTCAAGGAGGAGAACTCGGCCGGCAAGGACGCCAAGGACCAGCATGCCGAGAGCAAGAAGAGGGGCGAGGTCGCCAAGGAAGAGCTCGCATCGGCAGAAGAGGAGCGCAAGAAGGCAACTGCAAAGATGGAGGAGGTCGTGAAGGCTAAGCAGGCCTATCAAAAGAGGGCTGCCGAGGAGAGGAGGAAGGCCGAGGAAGTCGAGGGCCAAATTGCCCAGAAGAGGAAGGTTATCGCCGACACGAAGAAGAAGTCAGAGTTCGAGGCCAAGGCGAAGGCCGAGGCCGATGCTAAGGCGAAGGCCGAGGCCGACGGCCACAAGAAGGCGAAGGACGACCTGAAGGCAGAGACCGAGAGGTGGAAGGAGGCTGAGAGGGTGCTCGGGAAGATGACGAGTGAGCGGAAGAAGGCCCAGGCGGAATCCAAGAAGGCGAAGGAGGCAAAGGATTCCACCCACAAGGAGTTCCTGGACGCGAAACAGAACAGAATCGAGGCCGAGAACGCGGCCAAGCAAGAGGAGAGGGACCTGAAGGAAGCCCAGAGACGTGCGGAGGCTGAGGCTAAAGCCAGGAAAGACCTAGAAAATGAGATCGAGGACGAGGAGAAGCGAAGGAAGATCGCCAAGGCAAAGAAGAAGTCCCTCGAGAAGAAGAAGCTGACTGCCGAGGAGCTGGCCAGGGAGGAGGCCAGGAAGCGGCAGGAGGCCAAAGACCGGGTCAAGAAGAAGGCCGAGAGAAGGAAAAGGAGGGCCGAGGAGGAGCGCCAGAGGAAGATGCTGGCTGCATCAGAGGCCGAGCAGCTCGCCGAGGTGAACAGGCTCGAGGTGGAGATGAGGCTCAACGACCTGAAGACCCAGGAGGGCACGATGGCGAAGGAGGACTACATCCTAGCTAGGATCAAAATCAAGGCAATAACCATCGATTTCAATATCATCGGGGAGGCAAACGGCCACACCGAAGACCTGCAGCAGATCGACGGCATAGACGAGGGACTGGAGAAGAGGCTGAACACCCTTGGGATATCCACCCTGTCGCAGATCTCGAAGATGGACGACGACATGAGCGACGTCGTGAACGACGCGATAGAGTACATGCCTGGACGGATCCGAAGGCAGCTCTGGGCCGAGCAGGCGCAGATCCTCCTGGAGTGAGTAAATAGACACCCCTTTAGGGGTGTCTAAGCCCGAAAAAGAGCGCATCCCTCGGATAGAATCAAAAGCGGATTTTACCGATAGGGAGAGCGTGCGAGCGGAAGCAAGGTCACGAGTGCGGGCACTGATGCTGATCCTGCTGATGCTGGCCAGCACCCAGATGGCCATCATGACCTCCTTCGGGCCCCGGGAAGTGGAGCTAGATGAGACGCCGCTCAGATCTGAGACCCTGGATAACTCGGGAGTCGTCTCGATAGACATCGGTAGCAACCACGCATGCGTCATCGGCACGCTGAACCAGATGAAGTGCTGGGGGAGCGGAGAGGACGGCAAAACCGGTCACGAGAACACCGCCAGCTACGGTGACGATGCCAAGGAGATGGGGCAGTACCTAATGTTCACCGACGTCGGGACCGGCCTGACTTTCACCGAGGTCGGCGCCGGCCAGAGGCACACCTGCGCCCTGATCAACGACGGGTCCGTTAGGTGTTGGGGAAGCAACCACCTTCTTGGGTCCTACTCCGGGGAGGATGGCTCCGGCGCGAGAGGCGATGGCTACATGGAGATGGGCTCGTCAATCCCTGCGATCGCCCGTTTCGGTCCCGACAACTCGGCAAACCCCGGGTACCTCGCCACCTCGATTTCGGTCGGAGACTACCACACGTGCGCTATAACCAACGACACCACGGAGGACATGCTCTTCTGCTGGGGGGAGAGCGGATCTGGCCAACTGGGTATTGGCAACACCAATACTGGGTGGGATACGAACGACGGTAGTGGTATAGTCTTACTTCCGGACAGGGGGGTCGGCCTCTCGCAGGTATCCGCTGGATCGTCCCACACCTGCGTCCTGTGGGACGACGGGGAGATGGCCTGCTGGGGTTCGAACTCCCATGGCCAGCTGGGAATAGGAAGCACCGAGAATATCGGCGACGACGAGAATGTGAGAGATAACTACCAGCTCGTCGATCTTCCCTCGGGACGAACCGCCACAAGCATCGCAGCGGGAGAGGACATGACCTGCGCCATACTCGATGACGCCAGCCTGGCATGCTGGGGATGGGGAGACAGCGGGAGGCTCGGGAGCGAGACCACCACGGACGTGGGGGACTCCTCGGGGGAGATGGGGGACAACCTGGATACGGTCGACCTCGGCACCGGCCTGACGGTGGTCTCGTTCGCGACGGGCTACGGGTCCTCCTGCGCCATCCTCGACGACGGGGACGAAAACACGCCCTACACGACCAAGTGCTGGGGCAAGGGGGACGACGGCGCCCTGGGCTACGGGGACGCTGTGACCAGGGGGGACGGCCAGTACGAGATGGGGAACTACCTGCCTAGCGTCAACCTGGGGACTACGGTACACGCGACATCTATTGACGTGGGCGACGCATTCGCCTGCGCCATCCTCAACAACAGCCAGGTCAAGTGCTGGGGAACCGGGATGGACGGGAGGACCGGGCTCGGGAAGAGCGGTGCGACTGGCGACGAGTCGGGAGAGATGGGCGACGACCTGGAATACGTGGAGCTGTTCATGCCCGAGCCCACGCTGGACCAGCCCTGCGACCTGCCTGCCGAGGGGGAGGCCCTCTCCCAGGAGACCTTAGACAGCACCAGCTCGTACGTGGGGAACAAGACGTCGACGGCCATGACCCCCGACTCGTGCGGGGCGGTGGCCTACATCGACGAGACCAACAACGTGGTGAGGTTCGGGATATTCTACAAGGGCAAGTGGTCGACGGAGGTGGTCTACGAGTATGTTGTCGAGGACAACAGGGTCAAGGACGTCTCCCTTACCATAGATGCCGGCGGATCCCCACACATCGCCATCTCCGACTCCGACAGTGCTGGAGCTAGCTCGCTCTACTACGCGACCAAGGTAGATGGGGACTGGTCCAACTCTGAATTAAACGAATTCTCCCAGGATTCGATAGCCAATTCCATAGAGGTCGATAGTGATGGTAACTTGTACATCGTTTTCCAGGGTTACAGCACCCTTGGGACCAATTTACTAGGCGATGTGTACGCCATCACTTGTTCCTCGGCACAGTACGCTTCAACCAATTGCATCGATGAGGGTGACTGGAACACTTTGCTGGCAGATCACGATCTTGACTACGCGACACTCTCGAACTCACTCGACACCGACGTAGCATTGGATGGGACGATTCACGTCACCTACATAGCGAACGAGTCCTGCACTACCTTATCCTGCAGGGACGAGCCCGGCTACGTCATGGTCGTACAGCTGGATACGGACGGGTTCGGAACCCCGGTGAACACAAGTGCGCTTGCGCATGTTCCAGGACAATTCGACAACGACTGGGGGGTTGCGGGGAACTCCTCGCTGGCCCTGGACCTAGGCCTGGATGGCTCGATGCACATCGCATACCTAGGCAGCCCCGACGGCATCCACTACCTGTCATGCTCGTCCGCCTGCGACAGCCCGGAGTCCTGGACGTCCGAGGACATCACCGACTCGGTCGACATAGCGGACACAGGAGTAATCGACATAGCGGTCGGCGCCGACCTGTCGGTCCTTGTCATGGCCGCCACCGCAGACGGCACTTACGCCCTCCAGAAGAGCGAGGGGGCGTGGGAGAAGACCGAGCTGGAGGGTACTGGCGGTTCGGACTGGGTCGGTGTGGAGCTCAGCGATCAGGGCAAGATGTGGGGCTACGCGTACTATCCCGGCACCTCCGCCGCCATGACTGTCTTCACCCAAGAGGGCATCGCCACCGCGGGCCTCCTCACGGACATAGACGGGGACGGCTGGTCGAGGCTCGAGGAGATGAGGTGCGGGACCGACTACGCCAACTCGTCCTCGACCCCGGCGGATGCCGACGGGGACGGGGTCTGCGACCTATTCGACGACTGGGAAGACACCTCAGTCTCTGCAGAGTCCGACGCCTTGGCTATAGGAGAGGAGTTCGGGTGCGCTGTCCTCTCGAACCGAACCGTAGCATGCTGGGGCGACAACTCCGAGGGACAGCTGGGCAGATCCTCCGCAGGATCTAACAGCGCCTACGCGGTAATGGTCGACCTACCGGCCGGATTCGAGGCCGGAGCAGTGGATGCTGGGTCCGCCCACGCCTGCTCGACCGGGCTAGATGGGAAGCTCGTCTGCTGGGGCAGGAACACAGACGGGCAGCTGGGTCGTGGGACCTACTCCTCCAGCGAGGCCCCGGGCTACGTGACCTTACCCTCTGGAGTAACAGTCTCGCAGTTCGCTGCCGGCGCCGACCACAACTGCATGACCGGGACCGACTCGAACATGTACTGCTGGGGAAACGCTAGCGACGAGAGGACGGGGAAAATAATCAACAGCGACAACACTGTAACCCAGTACGAGAACTTCACGGACAACTCCCGCTCATGGACCTCCAGCTGGACAAGCTACATGCAGGGTCCTAACGAGGGCCTGGACTACGTCTCTAGGACCCTGTATGCCGCATGGCGATCAGAGAGCCTCACATCAGGAAGCTCATTCGAGATATCCCCCGGGGACATTGTGTCGTTCAAGATGAAGGGGAGGTACCATGGCGACAACGGCCACTCTAACGAATGGATCAGGATATCCGCGGATGGCCAGACACTATCGACAATATACTCCAACGCCACTACCTCTGGCTCCTCCCTCTCGGCTTGGCAGAATGTCGCGTTCGTCGTCCCGGACAGCTACACAGGGGCTGGCAACGTCTCGATGCAGATCCTTGTGTATGGCTACTACAATGAAGTCCATCTCGATGACCTCCATATCAAGAGAATGTCCTATGGGTCTCTGGACTCGCTCCTGCAACCCTCTAGGGTACAATGGGGCGAACCCGTCGCTGCCTCTCAGATATCGCTGGGAACCCGTCACTCCTGCGCACTGATGTCCTCTGGGATCGTGAAGTGCTGGGGATACAATGGAGGCAGCTACGCGAACGTACTCGGCAGCCCCTCCTACAAGGGCGAGAGCACATACGATCCGAAGGGAGTCGACCTCTCGGGGACGAGCAGCCTGGCCGCCTCGAACTGGTCAAGCAGCACAGTGGATGGGATAAACGCCGGGGACGGGGTGACTTGCGCGATAATGAGAAGCACCGAGGCGCTCTGTTGGGGATCATCCACCCAGACGGCCTATGCAGACCCGTTGGTCGCCACCATTGCCAGCACGGGTGACGTGGGCAGGAGCCCCGCACTGACCACCGACGGCAGCGGCAATTACATCCTGGCCTACTACGACGCAGGGGGCATCTCGTACGCAAGGTACGACGGCTCGGCTTGGAGCACTTACTCCGCGTGCCCCTCGTCGGACGACTGCGACGCCACGCACGGAGTGGGTGTCGGGGAGGACTCCCGAGGGGACTTGCACTTCCTGAGCTACAACGAGGCGGACCAGCAGCTCATGCACACGAGGGCCCCGAGGAATATCACCACGACGGCATCCGTGACCGGTCAAAATCCGAGTTTCTTCGCCATCGCTAGAGACCCCACGACGGAGGACCTGCACCTAACCTACTATAGGGCGAACGGGAAGAAGCTGATGCACAAGACGTTCAACGGCACGGTTTGGTCGGACTCGGTGGTAATTGACGAAGACAAGACATACACTGGCTTTTCGTGGAACGGCATGAAGATCGACTCGGACGGCAACCTGCACCTCTCATACTGGTCATGGTCCACTTCTGGTACTGATGACTCGTGGCTGAAGTATGCCCACTTCAATGGGACGTCCTGGTCCGTCGAGACGCTTCAGTCGATAATGGACCAGAACAACCCCACGCTTCATACCTCCCTGGACTTAGACAGCAGCGGCAACCCCCACATCTCATACTACGACCACAAGAACGACACCCTTCGCTACACGTATCACAACGGCACCTCATGGACGGACCAGACCCTGCCGGTCGACGACTCGAACGACAACGGGAAATTCAACTCAATAGCACTTGACAGCAGCGACTACCCCCGAATAGCCCACAGGAACGAGACCTCTGACGACCTTGAGCTCGTCACCTGGGACGGGACGGTCTGGACCAGGGAGGTGGTCGACAGCACAAACAACGTCGGGAGCTGGGCATCGATAGCGATTGACAGCGGCGACCTGAGCAGTATTGCTTACTACTACGACCAGGGCAGCGACCTCCGTTACGCTTCCCACGACGGTTCCTCGTGGTCGTTCGAGGACATCGACACAAGCGTGTCGAACTCGAGGATAGTGCTCGAACTCGACGACAGCGACCGCCCTAGAATTGCCTACAAGGACGGAAACAACGAGCCCTGGCTCGCATACAACAACAGCGGGACGGGGGACGTGTGGGATGCCGTCCGAGTCAGGAACGGGTACGACCTAGGTGGCCACATGGCGATGACACTGGACTACTCCACCGGCACGGCCTACATGGCATACCGCCAGTACCAGTGGCCGGCGCACGCCGGGCTGGTCTCCAGCGTCTACACCGGGACCATCATGGCAACGGACCCAGTTTCCGACAGCGGTGACACCGCAAACTCCGTGGGCATGGGGCCTGAGATATACATGGCCGGCAGCACCATTTTGGCCCCGTTCATGAACGGCACGGACGGCGCATCGCCGGCTTACGTGGAGATGGCCACGATAAGGGCCCCCGGTCCTACGATAACCACCGTGGACGGCGAGTCCTCCAGCCTCGGAAGCTATGGGATATCAATGGCTCTAGACAGTGCAGGGAACCAGCACATCTCCTACTACAACGCCAGCGCTAGTAGCCTCATGTACGCTCGTTACAACGGCGCCTCCTGGCAAGCTGAGGAGGTCGACAACGGGGGCTCCTCAGGGACTTACTCATCAATAGCGATAGACTCCTCGGGAAACCCCCACATATCCTACGTCAACAGCACCACTTATCCCTTTGCCGTGATGTACGCACACCACAACGGCACCGCATGGACGACCGAGGTCATCGACGCAACCCCCTATTACGCCTATGACACATCGATAGACCTAGATTCCACCGGCAACCCACACATCTCCTACAACGTCTACAACAACACCGGGGGCAGCTACAACCTCAGATACTCCTACCACAATGGGTCTGAGTGGGTATACGATGACATAAAGGACTACAGAAGTTCATATTGGAACTCTTACTCAAACACAGGGAAGAACAGCCAGATAAAGCTGAACAGCACCGATGTGCCGCACGTGGTCTTCTACGAAGACTACTACGACGACGTATACCTCTCCGTGAAGATCAACGGGACTTGGTCATCCAGCAGCGTGGATGACTACGGAGGGATGTACGCAACGGGCGGTGAGCGGGCGATATCGCTCGCGATCGACTCCACCGACGGCCTTCACGTAGCATATTACGACATATCCGGGAAGTTCCTGGAGTACGCCCACCGGAACCCCGGCGAGTCCTCCTGGACCAAGACCAACGTCCACGACCAGGGCAACCACGTCATCGGGACGTCAGTCTCCATCGCCGTAGACAGCGAAAACAGGCCGCACATCGCCTACCAAGACAGGCATCAATGGGACTTGGAGTACGCTCGTTTCGATGGCTCCGAGTGGTTAGTGGAGACCTTGGACGAGTATGGACTCACCGGAAGGTATCCGAAC
>CACGHY010000034.1 GCA_902573085.1 uncultured Candidatus Poseidoniales archaeon | reverse complement strand
CCTCGCGTCGTGTGCCTTATCTTCGGTAGTGGGAAGATGGTGATTACTGGAGCCAGACACAAGGATGAGATTCTTGAGGCAGTGGAGCAAATAAAAGACGAGCTAGCGGACCTCCTCTAGGGTCCAACCAACGTTATTGTGCAGACCTGCTAGCGTGATGACATGCGCGCCTCCTGCTTAGCCACATTGGCCGTAGCCATTCTTGCCTTTGCACAATTTTCCCATTCGTTTTCACCCGATGATTATCACATCAGAGACTCCAGCCCCCATGACTCACATGTGCAGGCAATGACAACTACCGGGACTGCAGATGTCCCTGTCTGGAGAGTGAATGACAACTGGATTTACGATGGTTTTCTAGACGTGGGAGATTTCGTTGCAGACTCTGGGGTGTCCACAAATGTCGAGACTCTAGATGGGTCACTAGATCGAACGGTCCAAGATATCTACCTAATGGAAATAGACGGCAAGGAAACTCTGGTCTACGAGGTGGAATCGGTCGGAGAATACGAGTCGGACGGGGCAATACAAATCGATGGAACAAGCGGCTGTCTCTATGTGGATATGCAGACAACAGAGATAATCAGGGTCTCTGATTTAGCCACCTATTCTCAGGAAGTAACGGTTTACGTATACTTCGATCCGCTATTCTTCTGGGATTGCGCCGCTTGGCTGAGACAGGATATCGGTGAGCTCGTCGTCGAGAACACATATGAGCCCCCATTGGAGAACTATGACTTCCCGATCTCAGTAGGGGAGTCTTGGGGGATGAATTACGAACAAGCCACTGATTACAGCGGTTCCAGCAATTATGTCGACATACCGGAAGACTCGAGCGACTCCAACTCAACCAGTTGGTCTGTGGTCAGCCAGGGCAACTCCGGTGTTGCTTACCCCGGATGCTACCAGGCGTTCAACGTGACAGCATACGACTCTGATGGGGAGGAGACCGGATACAACTGGTTCTGTCCAGCCGTAAGAGGAGAGGTGAAGAGTACAATGAGGCAGGCTTTCGGGTTCCTCGCAGTACACGAGCTAGTTAGCTTTCAACCAGTCCAGAGGGGCAAGTTGGTTTCTATCGATGTCCAGTACCCCCTCTCTCCCACTGATATTGAGATATCCGCTTGGATTAACGTAACTGGTCAGGGACAGGGCGTATCTGGACAAGAGATACAATTCAGGTATGAATCAGATGAACAGTTTCGGAATGTGACAACCGACGAAAACGGAACGTACCACATAGTGTTCAATTCTGGAGATAATCCTGATGATACCGATGGGCCTGGGGAGCTAGGAAGCCATGGTTTGATCGCTTGGATTGGCGATGAGCGCATAATCGGCGGCAGGACTCTGGTGATTGACTCGGAGATTCACGAGATTGACTTGGTTGCTAGGTCATCGGCGGTTACCGTCCAGAGGTTCCGGCCATCTACTGGGAACCAGTTGACTCTCGACTCAACTATCGGTTTTGCCGCAATCCCGGGAGACGTCCTAACCTTCTCTGTACCGGTTTTGAATCGTGGACTAATTCATTCCCCATACTCTACGATAGTGGTGAGCGCTCCTGATGGTACGGAAGTATCTGGCACAGTTCCTCCACTGGGGAGCCTGCAGGAATCTAGGGTGTTCGTGAACTGGACAGTCCCCGAGTCCCAGCCATTCGGAAACGTGTACCTTTACTTCGAGGTTGACCCTCAGGAGGAGATAACCGAGGATGGGAACAGGACCAACAACCAAGGCTCCTTCGTCATGTATATCGGAGGGCTGCCCCTTGCCTTCATCTCTCACCCCAGCGAAGTCCAAACCTATGAGGGGGTGACACTTGACGCCACCTCCTCATACGATATCGATGGGGGAGAAATAGAATGCGAGTTCAGTATCCAGAAAGTCGACGGCTCAACGTTCCAGGCCATAGATGACGACTGTGTCTTGGAGTGGTCTTGGTCAGACGACGGTTCATTCTCAGTTGAGGTATTAATTACCGACGGCGAGAGCGACAGGACCACTGCTCAGTCCACGATATCGATACTCAATCGACCTCCTGAGATTTCTATCGAAACCGACAACGATGAGGTCTTTGTGACCAATCCGATCACCTTCTTCGTGACTAACAGCAGCGATATCGACACACTGAAACCCTCCGCACCAGTAGAGATTCTGTGGAATACAGTATGCTCGGAGGGCCAAGTAGGTCAATCGTGTACCTTGACTCCGACAGTCGAGGGAAACCTGACTGTTTCAGTCATGGCGACCGATGACGACGGCGCCATCACGACGGCCCAGCACTCCGTTCATGTGACCAACATAGCCCCGTCTAATCCGGTAGCTGAACTTTACCTGGGTGAGAGTAGGATTTTTCGAGATAGCAGAGGAGTGTTCACCGTACTTGAGGGAGATGAAATCACGTTCTGGGGCCAGGCCGACGACTCCTCGAACGATCTCGAATCTCTTAATCACATCTGGAAGCCAGATGCAGAGGACCTCCCTGAGCTGAATTTCTCTAGCTTCGGTGAGAGGAGCACTATTTCCGGGGTTTCGTACAATACCTCCGGGATGCACCTTGCAACCCTTCAGGTATTCGACGATGACGGCGAGTCAACTGAAGTCCTGATAGTGCCGATACAAGTGGAGAACGTAGCCCCTGTAATTTCCCCAATCACCACGACCTTAGGTCAGCTTGACGAGGATGAGGAATTCACCATTTCTCCCCAGGTAATCGAAACGGGAACCGACTCAGAGCGGCTGGTTCACTGCTTTGACCTGGATCCTGTATCTGACTCAGACTCCGATGGGCAGTCTGGAAACGATTGCGACGTAGAATCGCCTTCTCTTGTCCACTCATGGCCAGACTCAACTACTGCCCCAGAATCCCTCATATTCCACGTTACAGATGATGATGGCGAATCGGCATCAATCGAGTTCTCGTTCTCCGTTGTGAACGCCCCTCCGGCTGCCTTCGCCTCTGCAAGTGTCTCAAACCCCACTGAGGGGGATTCAATCGTGCTTTCAGCCAATGGGACCGTGGACTCTCAAGCAGATATGGACACATTGGAGTTCCATTGGGACATTGACATCACTTTAGACTCGGACGGGGACGGCGATCCCGCTAACGATGTCGACTATACCGGCAGGTGGATTGAGTTCTCCTATGACTCGGGAGGTTCCAAGAAAGCGAAATTAACTGTCCTCGATGACAGTTCTAGCCATTCTGTAACTATGGATCTACAAGTTGCAGAGGCGTCCCATTCGTTCTCAGAAGAACTGACTTCCAACATTGTCCCGATAATCTTCACCTTGATCGTAGTCTCCGCAGGTGCTTGGGTATTGATTAGGAACCCAAGGAAGAGTCGCCCAGAAGAGGAAAAGAAATCATCAGATATCGATTTCGACGCAGCATTCGATGAACCAGAGATTCCAGCCGTAGATCCCAATGAATTGTTCGCACCACCACATAAATCGACACGGGAAGATGCAGTAATCTTAGATGACTTGGACGAAGTTCTAGGCGAGCTAGGTTTGGGCAAGGAAGACGTCCCAGTAATACCATCGGCACCTAGAATTGACGACGCAACTAGCAACCTGGACCCAGAGGACATCGAAGCCCTCTTTGAGGAGTAGCCATCGGCCGAGCTGTGGTCAATCTGTTCCGTCTCCTGGGTCTGCCTAATCCGAACACAACTCCCAAGGCCGCACAAGGCGGGAGAATGGGGGGGGACTGAACCTGGACCCAAGGCTGGAAACCGATTCCACGATTTCGGAGAGTCAAGGTGGTCCGAAAGGACGGAGAGGATTACTGAGAGACCCATCAGGAGTGTCATCTACATGCAGCCGGATGACCTCCATCGACTCCAATTGGATGGGGTGGAGGCTAATCTCTCCAGAGGGGATATGGTAATCGTGGACCTCAGTTCACTGAATCATATGCCCAGCCAGCAATCAGTATGTTCGAGGAGGGCTCAGGATCTTGGAGATCGAACGAACCTCAATGTATTCGCATTGAATGAGGATGACACCCTATTGATGATCCCAGGGGCAAAGATGAGAGTTGACACGCACAAGCATTTGCTTGGCTCACCCTCGCTGGGCCGAGCGATAGAGAACTAGGTTTCTCCTGCTATTCCTCTTCCAGCCATTCGTCCAGCTCGCCATTCGAGACTTCCATCACCGCGTGTTCGGTGAAGTCACGATAGGTTTCCCATTTCACTATCTCTTCCTCTGAGTCTCCCCTATCCCTCTTCCTCTTGATAGAATCATCGGCGTATGTCACGCATTTGCGAAGGAAGGAGGTAACCAGAGAACGCCTTTCTTCTAAGTCCATACTATCCTACCTTTAATTCCTCGATCAGAGAATCAACATGGCCCTTGGTCTTCACCCCGTAACCAACCCAGGCTATTTTCCCGTCTACACCTATCGCGAAGGTTGATCGCAGAGTTCCCATGTATGTCTTGCCATACATGCTCTTCTCCCTCCAAGTGCCATAGGATTCGTGTAGGCTGGCATCCTCATCAACTATTAGGTCGAATGGAAGCCCGTGCTTGTCAATGAACTTCTGATGTGACTTCGCACTATCCGTGGAAACCCCAATGACCTTCCAAGAGCTATCTTCGAATCTCCCGAAGTTATCCCTAAAGTCGCATGCCTGTGTGGTGCAACCTGGTGTATTGTCTCTGGGATAGAAGTACAGAATCACCCCTGTCCCGGTGGAAAGTATCTCAGAAAGGGAGACCTTTCCTCCATCCGTTACTTCCGCCTCGAAACTCGGGGCCTCATCTCCAATAGCTAGTTCTATGGCTGCCATGAAGGTGCGTACCGAACACGACTCATGAAGGCTACCATCACTCGATATAGCTCTTCAGAGATACCGAAGCAGGCATGGACGGAGGCTCGCTGAATCCGAAGCAAGCGTTAGTGGCGAAACTCTCAGCCCCCCCAAGCTCATGGCCGTCGAAGCTCGCCTCAGCACGCAGAATCCTAGATATCGACCTAATTGAGTACCACTCCCTTCTATTGTTCTTGGTTCTCCCATGTGTCTTAGTACCAAATACAACCCTTGCAAAAAATGACTCTATAGTTGCGATGAACCAAAGCGGCCTCCAGATGGGGATGGGGAGGGCTATCCCCCACGAGATATCCACGGAAAGCCCCCCTCCTTCGATAGAGATCCCTCTGTGAGTCCGATCGACGACAATATCGGTAATCTCCACACTCTCGAAGTTGTAGAGATCAGAGACATATTTCGCGTGTTCCTCGGAAGGGGACAATAGGACTCTGGTCCCGTCCGGTTTGGCCCACATTATGTTGGTGAAACTACCGATTGGTGAGTCGTGCCAGTCTCCAATCACAATCCTATCGCCACTAGAGAATCCTGTCGAGGTAATCCTGCCTGTGAAAATTTCCAAATCAACCACCCATTTCTTCCCTGATCCTCTTCTTTGTGGCCGCCCATGAGCAGATCGGGCAAGATGAAAGATCATGCCTCAAAGCCGGACAGTACTCTCGTCCGAAATATATGATTTGTAAATGCCTTCTATTCCACGTTTCTTCAGCGAAGACAGCCTTCAGGTCTTTCTCCGTTTTAGCCACGTTCCTGCCGTTAGAAAGTCCCCATCTGGCTGCCAGTCTGTGTATGTGGGTGTCTACTGGGAAGGCCGGAACTCCGAATGCTTGACTCATTACCACGCTTGCTGTCTTGTGCCCTACTCCTGCTAACGACTCAAGGAAATCCCAGTCGGGCCTTACATCCCCCCCGTCTTCAAGAATCTGCTCTGCCATTCTGCGTAGATTCTTGGCCTTTGTAGGGGCAAGCCCAATTTCTCTGATTATCTGACGAATCTCCTCAACCTCCAGAAGAGCCATCTTCTCAGGACTTCCCGCGACCTCAAACAACCTCGGAGTGATTTCATTCACCTTCTTGTCAGTGGACTGAGCGGACAGCATTACTGCAACAAGCAGCGTGTAAGCATCCACGTGGTCTAGGGGTATGGGAGTCTCTGGGTACTTAGAATCGAGAATTTCCCCTATCTTACTAGCTTTCTCCGATCGACGCAATATCAGGCCTCCAAATCTGGATTTTCGCCATCCCTCCATCCGATTATTAAGCCGGCTGCGATGCAACCAAAGAATGGCACATAGCAAGAAAGCCAGAGCGTCGTATCCCACTCCTCAGGACTGCCACTCATTACCCACCCAATCAATGCAAGTAACACTCCGGGCACAGACGCTAAAGCCCCGAACAACAAAGCTCGCCCCACACCCATGATGCCAACAGTCAGGTTCCAAACTTGACTCTAACGGGGGGAAACTTTCCCAATCCATCTTGCCATAATCACGGTCTGAGCAATTGAAAGAGCTGCAGACCACCAAATCCACTTAGGAAGACCCAATGCCCAACTTCCGGTTTCCCCCCACCACCAGAAGTCCTGAGCCAAAACAAAAACCGTCAAAAGTCCAGTAAAGGGGGCTATTTCCGAGTTATTTATTTCAAATCTCCAAGAGAAACCTTCTCTCATCTTGAAGTAGTGCTGAGTCACAACCAGTCCCAATATCGCTGCGAACATAGATGGAATCACAGCAGTGGGCACAGCACCTCTGACCGGTTCAATCCACCATCCATTGAAGGATTCGGGAGAGAATACGGCTAGGATAACGACGGCCTCGCCAGCCAGGATCGAGGCAACTACGGCCCTGCCGTCAATATCATCGAAGTGAGCGGATGCGAGAACCGAGGGAAACATCACGGCATACATCGAGAAGGCTAGAAGGCCAAGATCCAGAATGGATAGATCTGACCAGAGGGATAGGGAAAGTCCTAGAAGAGAAAGTGAGATTATCACAGACTCCCTGCTCCAGCCTTCCGGACTTTCTTTGTCAAGTAAGTCCCTTGTAACCAGTGACCCTGTCGCCAGAAGCTGGGAATCCATAGTCGACATCAGCGCAGCGAGCCCGGCGACCAGAACCAAACCTCCCAGCCATTCACCACCTACCTCCATTATCATAGTAGGCAGAATATTGTCTGAACCAGATCTGTCTAAGTCAGGATAACTAAGATGGCCGATTGTCCCAATCAGTATCGGAGGTAGGAAAGCCAACCATGCAACAGCAGGGTATAGTGTCGCCATTCTCCCTATTGCAGCATCGCTCTCTGCTGCGCAGAGCCTCTGATACAGCTGCGGGAACATAGGATCAGCGAAGAGCCAAAGTAACATGGTGCTCAACCAGATAAGAAGAGTGTAGTTCCCCTCTCTGCCCAGAAGACCTACGGTATTTTCCGATGAAGAAATTGCGTCCATCGCAGCAGTAATGCCTCCTGCATCATTGACAATCAGTGCCAGACCTAACCACAACAGGCCCAGTGCAATTGCACCCTGGACGGCGTCGGTTCTTACTACCGCCTTAAGCCCGCCAGTAAGAGTATACGCTACAACAAGCAACGTAACTAGGACCGCACCAATCCAATCAGGACCCCCGAATAGTGCCGAGAAAACAATACCTGCCGCACGAGGTTGCAGGGCAAGATAGGGAATAGTGGCCAATACAAGGACAGAGGCCATGGTAAGTTGCGCCGATCTGGACCCGGTCTGACCCATCACCATCTCTGGGGCCGTCATCGCCCCATGCTGCAACGATCTGGAACGAATCTTCCTTCCAAGAATATACATGGAAACCGCCATGAATCCGGTACCGAATGCCATTATGGGGAGGAAGGACAACCCGATTCGGTAAGATGCTCCACTCGAGCCGTACACCGTGAATGCGCTGAAGTTGGTAGCTGCCATCGTCACAAGGAGGATAGGGCCAGTCAGACTCCTCTCCGCTAGATAGTAAGACTCATCTCCACGCCCCAAGTCACGACGAGCCCATATCGCGAAAATCACCATTGCCAAGGCGTATCCGCCCACAATCGCCCATGCAGGAGACACATAGGTGCCAAGGGGCGCTATGGCATTATCTTGACTGTGCATCCCCATCATATGGGATTAAGCCACATTCCTGTTCGAAGACTCATGGCGGGGAGGTACGAGGAACCAAGATACGAGGTGATATCTACATTCCCCGGATTCGAAGTTAGGAGATACGCCGACTCAGTACAGGCCAGAGTGAGGACTGAAGGGAAGAATTGGCGGGGGGCAACCGGAGGATTCCGGAGGATCGCTGGATACATCTTCGGAGGGAACGACAGGGAGGAGATGATTGCGATGACTGCTCCCGTACATATGTGGAACGATGGCGAAGGGACAATTATGGCATTCACGATGCCCTTCGAATACTCATTGGAAGATCTCCCTAGCCCCGATGATAGGGGCGTACATCTCGTGAAATACTCTGGATGTACGCTGGCTGCACTTCCATTCTCGGGTCTTTCTGGACCTAGGAGGTCAGAAAGAATGAAAACGAAATTGAGTGGGTTGGTTTTGAAAAATGGACTAGTCCCCAGTGGCCCTTTTATGCTGGCTGTCTACGATAACCCAACATCTACTCTTCCATTCCTGAGGAGAAACGAGATTCTCCTTCCGATTGAGGATTATTAGGAACAATAGTGCTACTCTAGTTCGAGCATGTGCCCCATCCGTTCGTTTTTCGTCCTGAGGTAGTCTATGTTCTGTACGGAAACCC
>CACGHY010000033.1 GCA_902573085.1 uncultured Candidatus Poseidoniales archaeon | reverse complement strand
CCATCTGGAGAACGGTCTACATCCTCTCGAAAGCGCTGTGGCGGTAGTGGTGATGAAAATGGCTAGGTCTGACAAAGCATGCTCGGGAGTTATGTTCACGATAGATCCAGACTCTGGTCATAGCGGAGTGATACACATAGCTTCCTCTTACGGACTGGGGGAGCTTGTGGTTCAAGGAGTTGTGACGCCCGACACATACACAATCTGGAAGGAAGGGCTTAGGAAGGGCAAATCACCCATTGTCCATAGGACTCTTGGTTCTAAGGAACAGATGCTTGTGTATGATGACGAACTGGCGAATGAAGTCTCCTCCGTAAGGGTGCCCCTCGACCTGAGGAAGAGGTGGTCACTGGAGAGGGATGAGTGTGTTATGTTGGGGGAGATGGCAGTATTGATAGAAGATTACTTCGATCAGCCGATGGATATTGAGTGGGCCAAGGACGGAGTAACGGGCGAGATTTACATAGTCCAAGCTAGGCCAGAAACCATACACTCCAAATCTGAACATAACAAGATGCTCATGTACAAGATAGATGAAAAAATTGCCTCTGAGTTGAAGCGAGAGGGCCGAGTGATAGCGTCTGGACAGGCTGTAGGGAAGAGAATAGGAGTAGGAAAGGTCAGGGTTTTCAGGACATATTCCGAGGTTTTGGGGAAGAAGAGAGAACTTAGCAAGCTACTGGATAGCGGGCTCTCGATGGAAGAGGTTTCAGATGAGATGGCAGTCTTCCAACAAGGAGATGTACTCGTGACTGAAATGACTACTCCTGACTGGGAGCCACTGATGAAAAAATCATCACTTATCATCACAAGAAAGGGAGGCAGGACATCCCATGCTGCAATAATCGCTAGAGAGTTCGGGATACCCGCTATTGTGGGATGCTCTGATGCAATGGATATACCAGACATGACTGAGGTTACTGGAAGCTGTGCGGAGGGAGACATAGGATACGTGTACTCTGGATCAGTCCCCTATGAAATAGAGGAGTTTTCTATCGACGAGAACGAGGTCTTGAACACCAAGATAAAACTGAACGTGGGTTTTCCGACCAAGTCACTAGCAGATTCCAAATTACCGGTCGATGGGGTTGGCTTAGCGAGGATAGAGTTCATTTTATCCTCAGAGCTAGGAATCCACCCGCTAGCTTTCGTACATCATGACGACTTGAAAAAGTTCGCAGAAACGGGAGAGGTTTCTGAAGATCTGAGGTCATATCGAGAGGTTTTGGAGAATTCTGATGAAGCCGAGGTGAAGACTCTCGTCGAGTCCCTGGAAAAAAGGGCCTGGGCTTATGCTGACAAACGGGGTCTTTTCATCGATAAACTCAAGGAAGGAGTTGGACTTATCTGCGCCGCATTCTACCCTAGACCAGTGCTTGTCAGGCTGTCTGATTTCAAATCGAATGAGTACAGAGAGCTCCTGGGTGGCTGGATTTTCGAGCCTATTGAGGAAAATCCGATGATAGCATGGAGAGGGGCGTCTAGGTACATGGATGACAAGTTCCGGCCGGCATTCGAGATGGAGTTAGATGCGATGAAATCTGTGAAAGACGAGTTCGGGTTGGACAATCTCCAGCTTATGGTCCCCTTCTGCAGAACTCCTGAGGAGGGCAAAATAGTGACCGAGCTTCTGAACGAGAAGGGAGTCGGACCAGTTACGGGGACTGACCTCTTTGTTATGGTCGAGCTCCCGTCCAATGTCATTGAGGCTGACAGGTTCATCGAGATGATGGATCTCTCTGGTGGTTCAATCGGTTCCAACGATTTGGTCCAGACTGTTTATGCTGTCTCGAGAGATGACTTGGAGGGTTATCAGAACCCCGTCGATGCACGATCTCCATCTGTGAAATCTATGATTAGGGAAATAGTGGACAAATTCAACTCCAAGGGTCTTGAGATAGGGATATGCGGCCAGGCACCCTCTGATTTCCCGGACGAGTTTCCGCCTTTCCTTATCGATTGCGGCATAACGAGTATCTCGGTTACCCCGGATACTGCTGTGGCTGTCAGGGCTACAGTTGCCGAAGCCGAGAGGAATTCCTGATTCGCCACTATTCATTATCGGTTATGAAGTCCATGCATGCCCATGCAACGTTCTCGGGCCTCTCGATGTGAGTCCAATGGAGGGCATCGGAGATTATACTGAACCTTGAGAACCTCCCTCCTTCTTTCGTCTTTAGGGTTGAGTACTTCCCATCGGCCATGCTAGTAACATACCTCTTTTCGTTCTCCTTCCAGTTTGCGTCATTCCTGTTTTGGAACTCGCCCCCGGGTAGTAGATCTTCGACATCATCGGGCCAGAAATTCCACTTCCCCCAATAGGGCTGGTCGCCTAAGTGATTGGAGATGACTCCGTGGTCGTTCGGCAGGTCAGCGAAGATGTAGGTCGGGAATTTCAATCTAAACAGCCTGAAGATTCCAGTGACATGGCCACCTCCCAGAAGGCCCCTCAGTTTCCTCAAAAGGGGCATCTTTCTTGCACCTGGTATGTCTTCAGCCCTGATCATTTCATCTGACCCCTGGAACTGCATCATGGGAAAGTCAGTGTCAAGTATGCTGAATCCTCTAGACCTGTCTGCCCTTCTCTTCCCCTCGTCCAAGAAGTCTGTCTGACGGAACATCTGCCTTGTAAGCTGGAAGAATTTTTCCGTCTGCCTTGGCATTGACTGAATGGCAGCCCATCTGTCTCTGGCTTCAGTGCCGGGTGGGGCCATGGAGCCCTCAATTGCGAAGGAGGGTGCGATGAAGCCGAAGGGGGCGCCTCCCCTAATCGCGCTGCCGAGAAGAGGGGGGAAGGCCTTGGTCGCCATGATTCTGTGGGGTGGCCCCAGAAATATTCCATCGTCGGTCAGGTCGTACCAATCTTCCTCGAACTTTGTCCATCCCTGTGATCCCCTGGAGTAGCTGATTGCAAATTGTGGGAACTCTGCGAGCATGTTATCCATGATTATGCATCCCCTGTCATGGCCGATGAAGTGAGCACTCTCGATTCCTAGCCCCTGTGTAAGTATGTCCTTCAGCGTATAGGCGCAGTTCTCGAGATCGAATCTAGGGTCCACTGCCAGAGTCCCTTTCATTGGTATGATTTTGTTGGGAGGAACCATGCCATCGTACTTCGACATCGTATCGGGGTCCAGATTGATACTGGTATACTCCTCCAAGAATGGAACTGTAATTATTACAAATCTGTAATCTCCGCCTCTAGGGTGGTTAGCCATGTAAGAGACAAGCCATTTCGAATGTCTCAGGCTGTCTTCGAAAACCCCCATCATGACAATTACAGGCGTGCCTTCCGGGTTCCCAGCGATTGCGATCCTATGTTTGTGCCCATTGATTTCCACATACTCCACATCGAAGGATACCCCATTGGTATCAGGTATGGAATATTCGCTTTCCTTCATGACGAATTCCTGATCCTGCGTACCAGATCTTGTACGTTTGCCAAGTCTCGATTAACAAGTGACTGCTGGGTTTCTTTGTCCAGATCTTCGTAGAAGCTTGCTGCTGCGGGACCATCGAGGTTCCTGATACCCGAATCAGCGACGGTTGGCCCCCATTGATTGTGCCCATTCGGGCCCATGCCACTGATCTTGTGAATCCTCTGGCCGAAGGACCTCGTCATCCTATCCCCGTCGGACATGTGTTCATGCACGTGTCCATAGGGGTCATGCCAGTAGTCGTAGATATGCGAGCCTAAGACGTGCCTTCCCACGCCCCATGCTATCTCATATCTTTCATCCAGGTATTCCGCCTTTGTCTTAAGTTGCATATGGCCCCTCCAAACGTCATCCAGGTTGGAGACCTCGAAAGAGGCATGGCTAAGTTGAGGATTTATCCCTTGGCCCTCGGGGGCCTGCCTTTGGTCCATGAGAGACAGAATGAAGAATGTGTGGTGGTCGGTTGGTACCTCACCCCTGTCACATCTGAAAAAGCAAGCAAACGTTGCCTCTCCCTCCGCGAACGTACCGTGGTAAAGTGGAGAGGGGCCCGCCTTTTGCAAGCTGTCGAACATCTGAGGGTTGATGGAATGTCCTTCCGCTGATTTGGGGGATTCAAAGTATACGCTGTCAGAAGGTAGGAGTCCGAAGGTCTCCATCATGAACGACATCATCTGATGGTGAGGGCCAACCGGTATCGTTAGCACGACGTGACCAATCTTCAGCACATCGGGAGGGCCGGGGTGTACTGTATTGCTGCCGTCCACTTCCCTATTGCCCGAAGTGTCTTGGAGCTTGTTAGCCGGCCTCTTGTAGTGTATCTTGTCTCCGTAGTTGTATTCGATTCTCTCTCTAGAAGGAGGCAGGGGTTCGATCTCCCTGCCGTGTACGGCCTCTATCAGGAGGTTACAGACTGGGTCTATGAATGAGACTCGCTTTCCTCCGCTTATTTCTCCCTCTATTCCCGGAATGTCGTGTACCTCTGTGCAGCCTGCTATATTCTCTGACAAGATATGGAGGTCTTCCTCCTTGCTCATCATCATTGCGAATCCGAGGAATTTGGCTGGTCCCTTGTGTGCTACGTGACAGAACCCATCTCCACCGATGCCTCGGGAGTAGATTGAGTCCTCGTCTCTATGGACAATCTTCAGACCAAAGTCTTCGACCCATCTTTCATAGAGGTCGAGATCTGGTACTGAGAATCTGACATACGCGACATCCCATGCCTTCGTCAGGGGTTCCACTGGAGGAAGGGACTCTGATCCTTCAAGGTGACTCTCTGTTCCGTCGTTTATAGCCTCGAATAAATCCAGGTCCCTATCCACAAATTGAATGATGTCTGCAGCGGTGGGTGTGGACCCTCCGGACTCTTGTGCCACGCAAGTCCATATTGGGGGACTGATTTAGAATTGCCGGCGAGTTTACTTTTGACACTACAGCAGTACCACAATCTGACCGTCTTTTTCTATGATTTTGACCTCTCGTAGTTTTTCCCCTAAACAGGGTCCGTCATCACAAATGCCTGACTCTGGGTCGAATGTTGCCTGGTGATGCATGCACTGTATGAGGCCGGTTTTTCTTTTGAGGAGATAAGTAGGGTCTTGGCACAACATCCTCCCATCATGTGGACAGGCGTTCAGCCATCCGTAGACTCCCGTATTGGTCCTAAGGACCAATGCTGTTAGCCTGTCTGGGTTTTCAGGAATTGGGAACATTTTGACATCGCCTAGAGATAGGGACGAGCTTTGTAACCTAGCGACTTCCTTCACGATAATCTTGCCTTTCAGTTTTCGAAGTATTGTCGGTTCCCTGGGTTTGGTACTCTAAGGATGTTCAGCTGGGTTGCGAGACCAATGTAGTGTCCCATCACGAGGATAAGCTCAACCATGGCCTTCTCAGAACCCAATAAGTCGAGAACGCTCTGATAGGTTTTGTCGGAAATCCTGTAGGTCTGCAGATACTCCACTGCCATATCGTATGAAGCACTCTGGAGAGGTTCCTCTCCTGTGTCCAGAAAAAGAGGTTCCTCCGAGTTGTAGATGGAGTCCAGAACCTCCTTCCTCACTCCCGCCGCCAGAGCTATCCTGCTATGTGCCCAAAACTCGACGTTGCTTCTGAAATGGGCCCCAATAGCGCAAATTGCGACTTCCTTCATGGTATTCGGGACATTGGTGGTATTCGATCTAACGGCCATTCCTATGCCCTCCAGTGCCCTTGCCATATCGGGGTCTGTGTACATCCAGCCGTTGAAGGGCCCGGGCAACCCCCCATTTGATAGAGTTCCAACACCTCTCTCGGAGTCTGTTATGGAGGTGAAAATTTCCTTCATTTCTGGTTCTAACGACTCCAGTGTGAGATAATCTAGCCTTGGCAAGTCCTCTGCATTCAAATCCAGCGAGTCCCACTTGTTCATGTGCATCCGATGATATACATATGGATAATATTTAGTCCCTTTCGAGGGTTTCCAAACCAAGTCCTTTCACAGCCGATGGATTTGGTGGACGCTGGGGGATTTGAACCCCCGGCCTTCTGGTTGCAAACCAGACGATCTTCCAGGCTGATCTAAGCGCCCTAGCTAACACGGAGAGGTCCCTCATTATTGAGTCAAACCGTTGGGACGAAATCCTAATGACGAGTAATCAGGCTAGGCAAAATTGCCAGAATCCCCATTAGAGAAGTGAATAAAACTACCACTAGAAGATCCCTATTACCATTTTCAGAGTATTCCTGAGATACTTTGTACGGCCCTAATTCTGGGATAGGCTGGTTGTGCAAGTCCTCCGTGAAAGTTACAGAGAAATTCACTTCTGAAAGTAGAGAATGGTTCATTATTTGATGCCTAAGTTGGATGGTTCCCGGCAGTAGGCCGTTCTCCGGACCCAGCAGTATTGCTTCTGTAACCATACACGACTCGTTCAACTTGCTACCATTTTCATCCAGGTCGCAAGATCCGCTGAGCCAGTCAGAGGAGAAGTCGTCTGAACCATCGAATAGGCCGTCACCATCGGCATCGAACTGGATTCTGTGGCTAACTCCCTCCCTATCACCTACGTTCACGAAGAACAGAAAGTCTGTCTGGACAAGGACATCGTCCGGGATAGCCTGGGGGGTCGTGCCCTCATGAGTCAGTAGAATGGTGTACTCCTTCGGCTCGTGGGCACAAGCTATTGGCGAAACAAATGAGGCTAGTAAGAAGGAAGTGAATGCCAGTGCAGGTATCCTCACATGTCCCGGATAGTATGCGATGGCTTGAACATGACTCACCTTATGGCGAAGGCATGGATGGACAGAGGGCAGCTTTGGCGATGGCATTGACTGCTTGCGTAGTGGCGGCGGGAGCATCGACATTTCTGTTGTTGCAGGATAGCGAAGTCGGCGTTTCGAATGATTTGTTACCAATGGTAGACCCGCTGCTGCAAGATGAGGGCCATGATCACAGGAACGCCAGTCAGCACATCCTCTACACAGAGAACATCCAGCCGGTCTCATTCAACTCCCTGACTGCCCCTGGAAATGCTGAGGTTCAGGTTTCAGACTCTCCGGATGGCAGAAGGTATGCATACATTGCAGGTTGGAGCGAGATGCACATCGTCGATGTAACGGACCCGACAAATACCACTGTAACCGGGGTTTACGTGGACCCCAATACACAGGTTCTCGATGTCAAGTACCTAGTCTACAACAATAGGGAGTATGTGATTGTCCAGAATCAACTGGTTGACCCGGGGGCCGCTGATCCCAATGTGGGAGAGTGGGGCGATCCTGCTCAGGTTACGGTAACTCTCGTGGACGTTACCGACAAATACGAGCCTGAATTCGTCGATGCCTGGTACGATGCAGATCACCCAAGCGGACCCCACAACCTGTACACTCACATGATCGACAACGAGTGGTACATCTTCGTAGCAAACCCCGACTATGAGTCCTGCGACATAGGACAGGGAGATGCCTGCGGGGGTATCACGGTTGCGCATCTGAACTTCGCGGGATATGGTGACCTGCCCCGGATTGTGAAGGTGGGAGAGGCGGAGGTGAGTTGGGAAACCACTAGAGGGGGATGGATCTACATACACGACATGACGGTCCAGACCTGGCCCGGTGAGGACTCAAGTGATCCGCGGTACGGCAGGACTTATGTGTACGGAGCGTACTGGGAAGCAGGACTAAGGATTTTCGATGTATCCGACGTCCCGCATCCGGGCAAGGACATGGTTGAGTACCTTGCAATTGCAGCTGCCTGTCGGGGATCCTTCGGGACACAATTGGGATGCAACTGGAGGGCTCCAGAAGTAGGGCTATGGATGGACTTCGAGGACTTCGATGGCGATGGGCAACCAGACAGCGGGACAACTGGTAATGAGAACGGGGGGAGGGCCTCATACATCCACTATGCTGAGCCTATTGACGAAATGGTAGATGCTACTCATCTTGGCTACCCTTCTGGCAAGATTCACATGACAATCATAGCTACTGAGGTCTTGGAGACAACAGTGGGGACGGGGATGGCCTACTTGCTGGACACTACTCCATATGAAGTCGTGAACGGAAATGTAAGGTTCCTGCCCCAGCTCATCCACGGCTGGGAGACGCCGTTCGCAGATCACCACTTCATACCCGGAGGGGAAGAGTGGTTGCTATTTAGCCCGCACAATGCGGACCACGAGATCTTCCAGACTGGCATTCCGGGTTTTCCCGACAATAGCCATGGTGGTGCTTGGGATGGCAGGATATACATGGGAAACTACCACTCTGGACTTTGGGTTATTGACATCGAGTCTCTGATGGTGGCAGGAATTGAGAACGGTAACAAGACCGAGGCGCACATGGAATCGACAGTTGGTTACCACCTCCCCCATGGAGCAGACGGGGCCCCGCTCGACAGTTCGTACTATGACTTCGGATGGACCCCGTTCATCTGGGCGGCTGAGTACTACAAGGGCTACACGTACTTGTCATGCATCACCACCGGATTGTACATTGTCCAACTCGATATTGACCAGCCTTACGGGAAACCTGCCTCTTTATGAAGCGGCCATACGAACTAGGTGCAATTTCATAAAACAAGTATACCCGGAGGGGGGCATGGATGCTAGGGCATGGTTAGTGGTTTCATTAGTAATTCTGGCCCCAGTATCCGGTTGCCTGTCCTCGGAAAGTGAAAGTGGCAACGAAATCGGAGGCGAGGGCTGGGTAGATCCCGTTACCGAGATAGAAGATGCGAACCACTCCCACAGCGATTTACTGGCACATAGGTTGTCGACCTCAAATGCCAAGCTAATCGACTATCACAACCTGAATTGCGATGGTGAGGTGTATCCCCCTCCAGAGTTGGACAACACTGCTGGAAGGCCTTGCTTTGACGAGTGGAAGAACGTTGGTCCGACTCCTGGAGACAACTCGGAAATCGCGATCGAAGGCAACTTCGACGAGGACTGCAAGATTCACGCGGATGGCAGCGGTGGCTGCTTCGCCTACGTGTCGAGCTACAACCAGTTTGAAATTTTAGATATTAGCGAGCCGAACAACATCAGGCTGCTCTCGACTTACTATGCTGAGATTGCTAGGATGATTGACATCAAGGTGACCAAGGACAACAACTGGGTGCTTGTGAATCACGAATTGACCAACAGCGAGTTGGACCCAATACCGAATGATGATGACGCGAACAGCGGAATGAACAGGTTGGACGTGATCTATGTGGGCGACAAGACGAGCCCAGTGAAGGTCGCAGAGTGGAACAACCCTCCGGCTGGATTCCACAATCAGGACCTAGCAGTATACTGCGATTGGGATGGAGCGGTGGACTTCAGG
>CACGHY010000032.1 GCA_902573085.1 uncultured Candidatus Poseidoniales archaeon | reverse complement strand
TCAGCATAACCCGAAACGCCAATGCTCCACGGAGGTCCGGCCGTTGAGTCTTGAATAGCAGGTGAAGGAGAGTTATCCGCAGCACCAGTATGAATCTTCTTTTCTTCGACTACGGCGACTCTGGTGGCATCTTCAATTCCAGGGACCGGTAAGGAAAGTATGGGTCCGAAGCTAGTTGTAATCAAATCCACCAGAGGTTGGTTAGCAGCAGCCAGTACTGCTGCATCACTGAAACCCTCTACGAAGAAAATCACCGCGTCAGGGTTCGCGTCGATTACAGCACCTGTAACTGCGGTCCCGTGCCCATCACTAGGGTCGTCAAGGATTGGTATGTCGGTATTGTCATCGGGGGTGGTACCAATTATTCTCGAACCCTTGAACCATACGATGTCGCCGGAACCAATCACGTCCCAGCAATCTTCCCTATCTGCTTCGTAACGCTCCTCCCAAGTTCCGTTTTTACTAATTTCACAAACCTTGTTTACTCCTAGTCGATTCAACAGCCACTCAGGATATGACTCATTCATTGAAAAGTGATTATGATATACGTTAATTCCAGTATCGACTGGAGCTACGACACTGAAAGCTCCGAAAGAGTCGTCCTCCACGAGGACATCTTCCTGATCCTCACTCTCCGCCATACATCCGACTAAGCTTGCAGAAACGACCAACATAGAAGCAAGAGCCGAAAGAGCCTTCATGATATCCCGAATTTAACACCCAATTTGATACTTAGGTTGCCACGTTCTTCCTTTCAAGGGACAGAATCTCTGCACAAACTGCAATTGCAATTTCTTCCGGAGTATCTGCCCCTATGTCGAGACCAATAGGACATCTGACAGAGTCTATCAGCCCCTTCTCCACCCCACTTCCAACAGCCTTCTTCTCGAAAGCAGACCATTTCTTCTTCGATCCAATAGCTCCAATCCGAGGCCTACTTCCTTTCCTGCAGACTTGCAGTAACCCGACCAGCATCTCTTCATCAACCGACCAATCATGACTCAACAGTAGAATATCTGAAAAACGAGGGAGAGAATCCATACTTTCGCCCTTGAGAAAATCCTCGACAGATGAACAGAAGTTCGCCTCAGCGTTTGGATAACGCTGTTTGTTACAATATTCCTCTCTGACATCGAATACGCTATACGCCCATTCTAGAGAATCACAAACCCTTGCAATCGAAAGACCAACATGTCCTCCGCCCGCAATCAGGATGTGAGGTCTTGGAGTAATTACTTCCATGGCCACTGTCACCCGACCTCCACATAGGCTGTCGAGGGCAGATGCCTCTTTTCCTTTGCCATCTCTGTTTAACAGGAATGTCTCAACTTCCCCTCCTTTTTTTCTAAGATCAGACAAATCTCGAATTAGAATTTCTCGAAGCTCCTTCTCCACAGTCAACTCCAGTCCTGCTCCACCGATAGTTCCGAATTTTTCCCCCGAGGAGCTGATAGCTAGCCTTGCCCCAGGTTTCCCAGGAACGCTCCCAGAGGCCCGGACCACCGATGCAATGGCTACTCTTTCTCCAGCCCCTACTCTCTCGATGGCCCAGTTTAGGACTGCGACAGTCACAAATGCCGGGCGGGGCGCTAAGCTTTGGAGTTGTGTAGATGATTAGATACGCCTGCTTATATCTCGAGATTAGAAAGAAACGTCTAGAATCAAAAGTGTGACTCCCAAAATCAGAGCAGGAATCGTCGTATGTAGCGTTGCCCAGAGGCTAGCCACTCGATGTCTAACCAATAGCGGAAAAAGAGCGTCTCCGTCTTGGCTAATCGCATTCGCAGCCAAAGCCGGAAATGAGATCAGATCCTTTGTATAGGCGGTAATGGCAATAATTTGGGGGCCGCAACCGGGTATTAATCCAACGAAAGAAGCCACGAAAACTGCAATAATCCCATCACCGTAATTGGCTAAGTCCTCTTCATTGGTCCCCGAGAATAACATACCAAACTCGAAAATTAGGTAAGCGGCCATGACCCAGAACGTGACAAATGCAGTTTCACTCGCAGAGTGTATCAATGTCTCCCTCATCGAATAGAGTTTGTCTCCAATAGAAGCTTCTGTATCGTCGCGAATCCATGTTTTCTGAGAGATATAAAGTAATATTGACAAAGTTGTTCCTATCAAACCTATCCAAGTTATGAAACCATGGAGCGTAAATGGATTATATTCTAGTGAAAGCTCAAAATCAGGATCCTGAGAACTCCAGACAATTAACATAACTGCGAATACCAATCCAATAGAGGTCACTATCCACCACAAGGTGTAACCTTGGTGAAGAAGTAAATAACCAGGATCGCTTTCATCTTCTCTCCCGAGCTCATCAAAAACTGTTTGAGTGTCTTCCAAATCCTGTAATTCGATTATATCCCGATCCTTGGTCGATTCAAAACCAAACACCATTCCGCCCATAGGACTTTGTGGTGTGATGCTCAATCCATCTATGAGGTAGCCCCACGTAACTCCTGTCGCGAAGGAGATGAGATGAACCGCTACTGCGGGAGCCACAAAAGAGGAGTCGGTAAGAGCAGCACCAATCAAGACGAACGCAGCGTCCCCGAGAGTTGCGATCAGAGTAGCTATTACGGTTCCGTAGCTGACATATCCTCTAGTGTACATTGGCATTATTACAATAGCTCCGCCGCAACCAGGAGTTATGCCCATCATGGCACCAATTACGGGTTGCAATCGCTTTTTCGATCGAATTACTTCTACAAACTTTCCAGCGGTAATGTACTGTAACCAACTGAACAACAGAACCATCGAAGCGACAAATACGGTCACGGCAAGAAAGGCATCTCTCATGCTCACAACTACAACTTCAATTAGTTCAGCAGATGTTGGCATTGTGCATTGCACTCCAGTTTTGTATAAATCATTTGACATCGAAGCAAAGCGGAATTCGATACTACTTTCTCTCGATTTTTAGAATGGACTCTTCAAAATCAATTATTTCAGAAACTAGAACAAGTAACAGACATTTTCAATCCTATTCATTTACCAATTGCAGCTTCTCTTCTAGGTTAGTTATATCATCTGGAGTATCTATGTTCAGATCCAGAAATCTGTCTAAAACCTCGAATCTACTTGCCTCGATTACTTCTCTCAACGGCATATCTGCTGAACTTTTCCTTACCTTATCGACATCTTCTGAATTCATAACTAGAGGATGCCCACCCTTGCCTTCCTTCATTGGACAGCAGGTCTCTTCTGAATAAATTAGACGATCCAGGGTAGAATCCGAGAATCCCGGTCGATCCACTGGAACAACAAGCAATCTGTAATCCTCCATCCCGGAAGAATCAATACTATCAATCCCCACTTTCAGAGAACCCGTTCTCCCTTGGTGCGGATTTCGGTTTATGATTACATTAACATCACTCACCATTCTCGAAATTTCCGGAAAATTCGACTCATTTGCAACTATGGTGATATTTGCTACGCGACCTGACAATCTCCGTGAAATCCAACTGACTAATACCTGAGAACCGACACCAATCAATGCCTTATCCATTCCAAGCCTAGTGCTTGAACCGGCCGCAAGAATGACGCATTCCACTCTATCGCTCCAAAAAACCTACCAGGCTATCTCGCTAAAACAATCCGTCTAAGAAACCACCGAGATATGTCATGTAAAATAGGTAAGTAAGGATCATCACAGTTCCAATATTTTTGGTGAACTCCTTTCCAGATATGAGCATCCAGACCACGAATCCCGATGTTGCGATAACCACTATGATGTCTCTCTGGAACTCTACATCGACAGGAATCCCGCTACCAACAATGCTTGCTATTCCAATAATCCCCATGATGTTCATCACATTGGAACCCAATACGTTTCCCACGGCCACACCCCCCTGCCCTCTTATTCCGGCCACTATTGTAACAGCCAGTTCGGGCAATGAAGTCCCCAACGCTACCACCGTCAGACCAATTATCGCCTCTGAGACTCCGAAAGTCTCTGCAATACCAGTTGAGCCCGATACAAGCAATTCAGCACCAAACCATATCATAGTACCACCAATGGCACAAATGGGGATAGCAAGGGACAGTTTGTTCGGTAGCCATGAGTCCTCGAATTCATACTCATCTTCCTCCGATATTGCAACTGAGTAGGTGTAGTAGTAATAACCGAACAGACATACCAACATCACGACGCCCCCTAGAAGAGTAACTTCGCCAAAATAAACGAATATTGTCATGAACATAGTGGCTACCACCACTGCAATAGAATCCCTGGTTATCCCTATTTCTGAATCAGATTTCGCACCCAGGACGGCTGCAGCTCCCAATACCAACATCACGTTAGCGACATTGGAACCTAGGACTCCTCCAACTGCAATATTTGGTACGTCGCTCTCAATAGCCTCAATCGCAACAGCCAGTTCGGGTAGTGATGTTCCAATTGCCACGACTGTGAATCCCACCACTAGGGGAGATATGTTTAGGCTCTGGGATATCCTAGTAGCTCCTTGTACCAGAGCCTCTCCACCGAACATAAGCAAAGCAAATCCGATAAGGACGAAAGCAACGTCAAAGACAGTCTCATCCATATTCTTCTCCCGAGACAGTTTACAAATTACTCTTTCCAGATATTTCGTCGGATTTCATTTCGCACATGCTCTATCGATATGCCTGGAAACTACATCGACACTTGGTATAGTATGGTCCTCAAGTGTCGGTGAGAAAGGAACAGGGGTATCCAATGCTCCAATCACTACTGGGGGGGTTTCTAATCTCCAGAACGACTCTTCGATAATCCTGCTCGATATTGTATGGCCAAACCCTCCAGTCCACTGCGACTCTTGAAGGACGATTAGTCTGCCAGTCCTAAGTACAGAGTTGATACAGGTCTCAGCGTCAAAAGGAACGAGAGTTCTCAGATCCACTACTTCGACTTCAATCCCTCTATTCGACACATTCTCTGCCGCATCGAGTGCAACGTGTACCATGGCGCCCCAAGTGACAATTGTGAGATCCTCGCCCTCTCTGACAACCCGTGCTTTGCCAATTGAACTATCTCCATTTTCCAGTCTGATCATCACAGCCTCTGTATCTACTATTTGATTGATTGATTTGCCCCAGCCAGTTATTCCCCCTCTAAGGCCGTATAGTCCAATATGCTCCAGATAGACGACAGGATCTGGCAGATGATGTGACTCGATAAGAAGGTCATAAGCATCCTGAGGATTGCTTGGGGTCACTATGATCAGTCCGGGATCGTTTGTTAGCCACGATTCAATCATGTTGGCGTGAAATGGCCCACTCCTGGTCTTGGCTCCAAGGGGAATTCGTACTGTCATTGGTACCTCTGCGCCCCATCTCCACCTCAATTGGGCCGCATTGTTGACTAGGGGGTTCATTGCTAGTGCTGCAAATCCTCCGAACTGTATCTCTGCCATTGGCCTCATTCCACCCAGGGCTGCTCCTGTGGCTGAGTGGATGATTATTGCTTCAGATAATGGCATATCGAGAAGTTTCGATTGATGTCCCTTAGCCTTTAGACCTAGATTCATTCCAAATGCACCTGCTACTTCCATATCTTCTCCCATGAACACCATCTGATCGCCGAATTGGTCTGCAAGTGCTGCCATACCATTCTGAATTGCTCTACTGTAACTCCAAGAATTTGGAGCATCTGAGAACTCTATTGAGAGCTCTCCAATATTGAGACTGTTACTCGAAATTGCACCTCCCACGCCGATCCTCCGTAATTGCTTGTCGTGGCTTGGCGCATCCGAGATTGATGTGACCCCTTTGACAACCGAATTTCCCTCCGGCCACTCCATTTTTTCCAGTTGGCTTCTAGCTGTCTTTACCTTGCCTTCTTCTTCCGTCTGAATGCGGTTGAGTTTTTGTTCGCCCACTCCGAGTTTAATCAATAACTCTCTATGATTCGGCAAAGGATCTTTCTCGGACCAGTATCGCAGTAACTTCCGATCAACATAACCCGGGGGATTCCCGCTTGATGCCCCAAGATACAGGTCATCGTGGTGATGAGCGTGCCCACAACCTCTCATTGTTTCCACGTGGATCAGCGTCGCTCCGCAGCCATCCGTCGCGAACTCCTTAGCTACTGCTGTAGATGCATAGAATAGAGCTGGATCAGATCCATCGATAGTCCAAGCGGGGATTCCCATTGAATGCCCTTTGTCACCAAATGTCTCTGCTCCTGACTGAGCAGAATTGAGTGTATCTAGCGCAATCTGATTATTCTGAATCATGAAGCAAATAGGCAAACCACGAACTCCTGCGAAATTCATTGCCTCCCAGAATTCTCCGCTACTACTACAACCCTCTCCCACAGGGGCTAAGTGGAATCTGTTAATTCCCAGCCTACTTGCAGCCAGTGCCACCCCCGTGGTTGTCGCACTTGCAATAGGCAATGGCGCCGTAGGAGGTAGGATTCCTTTCTCCCAGTTCCCTATATGCAGGTCCCTACCGCCGCTTCCTAGAATTCCACCGTCCATGTAGGACTCTGCCTTGCCCATTTGAGCAGAAAAAACCTCGATTGGGGTCTGCCCCATTGCAAGCGCTAGGCCCATATCTCTGATCATTGGCGCTACAATGTCTGCATTGTGACGGTTTTCTTCCGGCAAATCAACTGCGCGCGTCATAGCTGAAGCGCAAGCAACTACTCCTTCCTGCCATGTTGATCTGAAACCCTTACCACCAAAACTTCCTCCATCTGGAGTGGGCAAACCATTCGTAAACAGGTCCTTCAACTCCTCATCCACTAATCTTGTCCGAATCATTCTCCTTTGCCATTCTATTCTATTTTCCACAGTAATCGAAGCATAATGTGCGATTCTTCTCATACAAAGTGTCAGGTCAATAATCAGCCTATCCAATCTCCTTTTTAGGAACACTTCACCTTGCCTCATCGGTATGATTTCTGATTTTGCAAGCCCAGACAGATCTGGCTCTAACGTCCTTTCTAGATATCTCTCCTCGATTACTTTCATCAATTCCTGGGAGAATTCATGAAACTCTTCACCCGTCATTTTCTCTTTACACTCAATTGAGCCCCAACATTCTGAAACAGAAGTCAGATGACCATCGTGCCTCTCTGCTACAAATTCTAACAAACTGCTCTTGGCTGTTTTTGACTTCAGCTTCGATGGAAAATCCAATGCATCGGTAGGAATCCAACCTTTGCCCCAAATCTTTGGCGTATTAGACCGCAGTAACTCATTTTCCTTCTCATTAACGACTGCGACAGAATCTATGACAGACCCCTTATTCCTTCTCTGAACCTCTTCTTCTAGAGATGCTAAGTCTTTCGGACTCCGTTCCCAAATTTCGATGTTCCGAACTCTGCCCTTGCCTGAGGCAGATCTGTCGAGGGTGGTTCGAACCCTTTTCTCGCATCTCTTGCATCTGCGATCCAATTTATTCGATTTATCCGACCGTGTTTTCCAGGTTTGATGAAGATGGCATTCTGGACACTTCCAAATTCCGACCCTCGCCATATTGTTTTGTATCACGAATGGGGCTAGTACAACAATATTGGCCTATATTTCCATATTTTACCACAATAATTGATGTTATGTGGTATTATATAACTGATAATAGAATTTTTACCCTAAATAAAAATGATACTGTGTACATATTTACCACATATAATGAATAAATTTTAAAAAAACCATAATTTTTATCAATTACCATAATAAAAAATTACACTGCGATCATATATACCACATTAATACTTAGCAACGTTAGGATCTACTTCATCCGACCAGGCATTAATTCCCCCCAATAGATTGTAGATCGTACCATTGCACAATCCGGAATCCACAATGAATCTAGCTACGGCATCAGACCTCTGTCCACTTCGGCAATAAACCACGATATCTCCTTGCGAGGGCAACTCTTCCGATCTGGAAGGAATTTCTAGATGCATTATTCTAGAATCAGTTCCTTCGATTGACGATATTTGCTCTTCATCCGATCTTCTAACATCTAGTAGGAACGGGCTCCAACCCCGATTTCTTCTTTCCGAGAATTCCTTAGGTCCTATCTCAGCAAACCCCTTTTTTTGTACTTTTAAGAGAGTTTTTACCTTCTCTCGTTCGGGGTTCGAAGCAAACTCCAGTTTCCTGAAATCCATGGTCAATGCATCGATTACTAACAATTCTCCGGACAGGCAGTTTCCAATGCCAAGAATGATCTTAATCGCCTCGGTGGCTTGGATGGTTCCAACAATTCCGGGAAGAATTCCAAGAACTCCTGCCTCTGAGCAATTAGGAGCTAATTCTGGTGGCGGTGGTGATGGAAACAAATCTCTGTAGTTTGGGCCGTCCTTGAAATTGAAAGATGAGACCTGCCCCTCAAATCTGTGAATACTGCCAAAAATCCACGGTTTACCCAGAATCTCACATGAATCACCAATTAGATATCGCGACTCGAAATTGTCAGTCCCGTCAATAACTACGTCATATTTGGAAATTATCTGAATCGAATTTTCACTAGTTAGCTTCTCTTCAATTTCCTCTATCACTATATCCGGATTTAATTCCGAAATCCAATTCGATGCAGACTTAACTTTTGCATCTCCGATAGAAGAGGTATTGTGAATTATCTGCCTCTGCAAATTCGATGAACTGACTTTATCATTGTCAACAATCCCTATTCTGCCCACTCCAGCAGCGGACAAGTACATCAATGCTGGAGACCCAAGACCCCCTGCTCCTACAACAAGAACTGATGATGTAAGCAATTTTTCTTGCCCCTCAGAACCAACCCCCGGAAGGGCTAGGTGTCGTGCAAATCTTTCCCTCTGCTCCGGACTAAGATGGGCTGACATTGTTCTACTGAAAGGGGGTTCAATCAAGGTACCTTCGGTCCTCAATCTTGCTCTTCCAGCCATTTTTCTGCATCAATCGCGGCTTGACACCCCATACCAGCAGCTGTAATCGCTTGACGATACCTTTTGTCGACAACATCCCCTGCGGCAAAAACCCCAGGCACCTCGGTCATCGTATTCTCCTTGTGTACTAAGTATCCCTCAGAGTCAGTCTCAATCTGTCCTCCAAGGAATTGAGTAATTGGTTTGTGACCAATCGCAATAAAGGCACCAGCGCAGCTAATCTCCTCCTCCGATCCGTCTCGTGGATCCTCCAGGACCGCTCCCGTCAGGCCTTGCTCGCCTGCAATCCATTTTTTCACTTGCCTAAATGTCTTGATTTCTATTTTAGGATGCTTCTCTGCTCTTTCGTACATGACCTTTGAGGCCTTGAACACATCTCTACGGTGGATAACAGTAACCTTACTCGCAAATCTAGTAAGGAAAGTAGC
>CACGHY010000031.1 GCA_902573085.1 uncultured Candidatus Poseidoniales archaeon | reverse complement strand
CCAGCAGGACAACGGCCAGGGCCAGCAGTCCAATGGTGGCGAGCAGAGCGGCCAGCAGGGCGACCAGGAGAGCTCAAACGAGAACGGGAACAACCAGAACGGCCAGAACCAGCAGCAGCAGGGACAGACCCAAGGAGACGGGCAGGGCCAGCAGGGATCCGCCTCGGACCAGCAGCAGAGCCAGCAGCTAGACAACCAGGATCAGAACGGTGAGAACGACAACGACGGCGACGGAATCCCTGACGACCAGGATTGGGACGACGATAACGACGGAATCCCAGACTCACAGGATCCCAGACCCGAGGACCACGACAACGACGGAATCGACGACGCAGATGACGATGACGATGACGGCGACGGAGTGAACGACCGCGAAGAGGTCTCAGACGGCAACCCGGTCACCGACATCTACGATCACGACAACGACGGGATCGAAGACAGCATCGACTTCGACATCGACAACGACGGCATAGACAACTGGGAGGACAAGCTCGACTGCGACAACGACGGCGTCGAGGAGCAGCTAATCGACCTAAACGGAGACGGCATCTTTGACGTTGATGCAGCCAGGGACCACGACAACGACTGCAGCAACGACAAGGACGACGCTGACGACGACAACGACAACATCCTAGACGTTGACGAGCTGGACGGAGAGTTCGGTGCATACAGGTACGACCACGACAACGACGGACTTTGGGACAGCTATGACACGGACGACGACAACGACGGACTGTCGGATTGGTTCGAGCAGAACGACGGTTGGGACAACACCGGCCAGTTCGACCACGACAACGACGGAATCCCGGACTACACCGACGAGGACGATGACGGTGACGGCATCCCCGATACCGAAGAGAACGACTTCGACGTCATTTGATCAGAAGTCGAACAGCGAGGGCTGACTCGACGAACTCAACCGCCCAGCTTCAGCTAGGCGGTTGATGGCTCGGTCGACCCTCCTCTCTGAGAACCCTCTACCTTCCTGGAGGAACTCTCGCATGCCCTCCTCCACGGCCCTGCTCGTCGAAGTCGGGGTCGAGTCTCCCAGAGGATGGTCCATGAACAGCCCACGCACTCTCTCCAGATCTTCTGGGAGATCGAACCCTCTGGCCTCGGAAACTGCTTCCATTGTTCCATGCTTCTTCATCAGCTTCAGACCGGTCTTGGGACCTATCCCCTTGATTCCAGGGTGGAAGTCCGTGCCTACCATTATGCCTAGGTCTACCAACTGCTCACGCGTTATACCGTGCTCTGATAGGGTATCAGGGAGCGATATCCTCTCTGCTCTCATCACACGCCCGAACCTCCTTGTCCCGTGACTGGTGAGATTCCTCACCATTACCGGAGAACCATACAGTAGCGTATCCCAATCCTGGCTAGCCACTGCTGACACATCCCCCCTTGAGCACATCACCGCAGCCGCTCCCTCTGCCTCCATCGGGGCTTCCATCCATGAAACGCCCATCAGATCGAATAGATCCTTGGTCTCCTGGACCATTTCTGGAGTGTACTCCGCTGTCTGTGGACCCAGCTTCTTCGCTGTCTCCATGTCTCCTGCATCTATTGCAGCCTCCCAACGAGAAACCGCCTCGACTTTCCTTTCCCTACGTTCATCGAGAGTCGCCTTCTTGAGTTCATGGGGCTTCCCATCGAAGACGAAAACCGGATCTATCCCCTCAGAGATCATCACCGTGGCCCTGTCTAGGAACCCCATCAGATGAGCGACGGGCTTCCCCTCGAAAGACAGAGGCTTTCCATCCTGGCCAGTCATTGATGTGATGAACTGATAGGAATTCAGAAACACGTCGATGGCAATCCTCTGCCCTGATAGGTCGCTCAGCTCGATCGGCTCGGGTGAAACAAGATCCCTCAGATTGCAACCCATGCTCCCGCCCCTCGTCTATACCACATACGCCGTTGGTGGGGGCATATAGGGTTGAAGCCTGAAGCATCCCCCGGAGAAAGCATGGGAGCCGGCAACCTAGCCCTAGTGGGTAGCGGTTGGCACCCTCCTCTTTTCAGGGAGGAGGCAAGATCCCTTCTGGAGTCGATAGAGGTCCTGCACCCACGAATTGTTTCCTCCTCAAATTCTGATTCTGCCGTGGGCAGGATATCAAGAGCGTCTCTGATCGATGAGGCCATAGAGTCAACCTCAAGGCTCTGGATAGACGAAGGAAATATCTCGGCGAGTGAGATTGCCATACACGTGGAGGAATGGGCACAGTCGTTCCTCCCAGAGGGATCTTTCGCAGTCAGGGCCAGGAATCTAGGCCGGGGAGTATGTGACCTATCTCGAAGGGAAATAGAAGCAGAGATAGGGGCAAGGATATCGGGTAAATGTAGACCAGTGGACTTGGAGGAACCAGAATTCGAGATATCAGTTTTATTGGCTGGCCAGGATGACTCATCTGGGTACTGGGACGACACACAGCGGAATGATCTCATCCTGTGGGGACTGAGGAATAGTAAATTTGCTGGTACCTACAACGGAACATCCCCTACAGATCGACCGTTCTTCAAGCCAGTAACTCTTGACCCTAGGTTAGCACGACTGATGGTCTCCCTATCCTTCTCCTGTAACCCTCCTTCCCTGATTGTCGATCCCTTCTGTGGGACTGGGGGGATAGCCATTGAAGCCTCCTTGCTTGGTTTGGATGTTCTAGCAAGCGATCTCGACTCCAGGATGGTAGAAGGGACGAAATCCAACCTTGATTGGGCTATGGGGTCCGGACCATACAAGATCGAAAGATGCCCTGCAGACTCCATTCACGAAATTTGGGGGCAAGTCGAGGATTGCTCTTTCGTCTTCGACCCCCCATACGGGAGGAATGCATGGACCTCTGAGGATGGATTGGACGTGTTCCTAGGTGCGCTTTCATCCGCTAGCAAGATGTGCCCAGGGGGAACTGTTTGCACTATGCTCCCATCAAGTCCGGATGCATTGGACGGCCCCTTATCCGAAGAGGTCCAGGTTATGGGCATGGGATGGGCCATGATGAAGGAAAGAATCCGTGAGACCGGATGGTCGGTTTCCATGGCATCTCCGGTTAGAGTTCACAAGAGCCTATCGAGGCTGGTGGTGCTCTGCCATCCGGCGCATTGAATATGGGTCGGCCATGCTGGGAGAAAGCGTGGACCGTTAGGGTAGTCTGGATATCCTTCCGGCCTTCGGAGCCGGAGACGTGGGTTCGAATCCTGCACGGTCCGCCAAAAAACTACACCCAGGCGATGAGTTCCATCCCTACTTTTCAAATAGAATTCAACTCATAATTTTGGATATGAACGACTCGAATTTTTCCACTGACTTGCCACATTTCTCGAGATCCTCTGCGTTCATTACCATCTTTAGCTCTCCAGAGTAATCCCCAACCACGCATGGAGTCTCCCCTTCCGTGAACTCAGCTAACGCTCCTTCCTGCTCATTGATGTGTAAAAGTTCGATAGGGACTCTTAGCCTATGTTCGTATTCCTTCCATTGTTTCTTCTTAGAGACTCCACGATGGGTGATATCGCAAAGTGCACAGTGGGCCGTGCCTCTTATTTTGCCCCAGACGTAAGCTAACTCGCCCATTATCCCACCATCTGCATTGTATACTCCATACAACTTGTCCATGCTACACTCAATATCTCCGTGCATTTCAAAGAATGTTTTGCGGGTTAAATGAAAGGGATTCGAGGGCCCACCAAATACTACATTTTACTTGAGGATTTGATGACATCACGATATACCTCTCCACTTTGTCTTAGAGTGCGCTCCTGAGTCTTGAAGTCCACGTGGTATAGCCCGAATCTCATCTTGTATCCCTCTGCCCACTCGAAGTTGTCCATCAAAGACCAGTGGTGGTAGGAAATCACGTCTCTTCCATCCTTGATTGCCTCGGATATAACCCACAGGTGTCGCATCAAGTGCTCAGGCCTCAGGGAGTCATCAGAGTCGGCGACTCCGTTCTCGGTAATCTCAATCGGGACCCCCAATTCAGAAACGAAGTCAATAGCCCTCCTCATCCCCTCTGCATACATCGGATACCCAAATTCCGTGGCAACCTCGTTATCCCTCTTCGTGAAGGCCAACTCTTTGGTGGATGTGGGTAAGAACAGACCAGTGATGAAGTGGGTGTAGTAGTTCAGACCGACGAAGTCTAGGGAACCTTTCGCATCAGGAATCCTAGACCCCAGCATGGTTCCCCGGATAATCGCTCTCCTCCAAGATCCGTTCCAAAGCCATTCCAGTAGCCTGGACACAGGCCAGTCTATCGGGCTCCAACGATTCGCAGGATCGAACAGGGTCACGTTCTTGGCAATTCCCAGTTTACACCCTGGAGCTTTCTTCTTCAGTCTCATGTAGACCATTGAATGGGCTCGCATCATGTTCTTCATCACCCTGAGAGTAAGGAAGATGCTCCTCTTCCCAGGGGGGAACTGCCCTAGCGTGTACCCCATAGCTGAGAATACCGTAGGCTCGTTGATCGTGCACCAGACCTCTACCCTGTCTGACAAGGAATCGAAGACTCTCTCCGAGTAGGATAGGAAGTCGACTAGGTTCCTTTCATCAGCGAACCCTCCTTTTTCCTCCCACCATGATGGGTGGGAGAAGTGATGAAGAGTGGGCATCGGCCTGATTCCCCTTTCTATGAGATCGTCTACCATATCCGAGTAGGTCCTCATGGCTTCCTTGTTCCACTCTCCAGGACTGGGTTCGAGCCTGCTCCACTCTATCGAGAATCTGTACGAGTTCACTCCCATTTCTGACAGGAGGTCGAAGTCATCCCTCCAGAGATTCCAATGGTCGCATGCCTCGCCGCTGCGCTCCTTGCCAGTTCTTTCTTCGAAGTCCGTCCAGTTGTTGCTCTGGTTGCCCTCTATTTGGTGAGCAGCAGTAGCAGTCCCCCAGATGAATCCCTCCGGGAATGACAAATCGGTCGTATCTATCTCGTTCCAGTTGTAGTGGGGCTCCGGGAAGGCCCTCCTCCTGTATGTAATCAGGCTGATTTTGAATACTACGAAGATAAGGAATCCTGCTAGGAGTATCTGCCATACCAGGTCTTCCATGGCGCTTGCAGGGAAACCCACGTATTGGAATTTATTCTACTCACTTCTTCCGTCTGTTACGAAGCCCTTCCACCTTCTCATGTAGTCTATGAAGACCTGGCTAAGGCCCTGAGAAATCAGGTGCTCAGGCGTGAAGGGGGGCCTTTCGGGGGAGTATCCGGTGTCATTCAGGCCGCTCGCCCACTCTGAGTGAGCGATGGCCACCCTTGCAACTCCTACCATATCGGCCCCCTCGTCGATTACGAACTGGGCATCAGAGGCGTCCCAGACTGAGCCAGTCGAGATTATCGAAGCATCGGCTCCTAACTCATCCCTGAATATTCGTGTTAATGTCCGAGGGTCCTCATTGCCCTTAGGTCCATCGAACGCGTCCCAGCATGAGATGTGTATCATGTCCACGTCCCATCCTAACATCATCTTGGACAGTTCAAGGCTCTCTCCTAGCGTAACTCCCACATCGTGCTCGGGTGAGATCCTGACGCAGACAAGGAATCGACCGGATGTCCTGTTCCTGACCTCCCTGATCACCTCTCTGAGGAAAAGCGAGCGTCCCTCTAGGCCCCCTCCCCAGCGATCTTCCCTCCGATTGGTTCGAGTCCCCAGGAACTGGCAGATTAGGTAACCGTGCGCTCCATGGATCTCGATCCCATCGAACCCGGCTCTCTCGCATCTCTCTGCTGCCTCTCCGAAAGACGACACCAGCTCCAGTATCTCGTCCTCCGACAGGGCTCTGCTCTCTTCTTCTACCCCGTTCTCGAGGTTCTTGCTGGAGGATACTGGTTGCAAGCCAGTGAGGCTTCTAGGCGCTCTGAGTCCGCCGTGGAAGATCTGGACAAGGCCGAGTGCACCGTTGTTCCTGATTCCCGTGGCCAGCTCCTCCAGTCTTGGGATGTGGTGGTCTCCCCAGACTCCCATCTCTCCTTCCCATGACTTGCCGCTGGGATGCACGTGGCTCGCGGCGGTGGTGACTATCCCGAAGCCACCTTCAGCTCGCCTCAGTAGCCAGTGTATCTCCTCGTTAGACAGGGTCCCGTCCTCGTGGGACTGCTTGTTCGTCATCGCAGCCAGAACTGTCCTGTTGCGTACGCTAATCGAGGTTCCCGGGATGATCCACTGCGCAGTGACCGGGTCAGCCATGGGCTCACCTACACGGCCCTGAGGGCCCTCGCCTATCGGCGAGGACCGCTCAGTCCTTGCGTCTTCCAGCGACTAGTATCGCCGCTCCTAGCACAGATGCCAGGCCGGTGAGGGCCGTGAATCCGGGGAGTATTCCACCGCTGTCACCACCATCCACCGGGTCCACTGGTTCGTCAGGGACGCCGTCTCCGTCTGCGTCGTCATCAGCGTTATCGCCAATTCCGTCCCCATCGGTGTCTGTGGTCTCGCTCGGGTCCGTGGGGAAGGCGTCTGCGTTGTTTCCAACTCCATCGCCGTCCGAGTCGACCTTCTCGTTCGGGTCGTTCGGGAACGCGTCTGCGTTGTCTCCGACTCCGTCCCCGTCAGTGTCCCTGCTCTCGTATGGATCGGTCATGAAGGCGTCCGAGTTGTCTCCGACCCCGTCACCGTCGTAGTCATTCCATTCGCCTGCGTCGTTCGGGAAGGCGTCCGAGTTGTCCCCGTAGCCGTCTCCGTCCGTGTCGGTGTTCTCGTTGGGGTTCGTGGGGAAGGCGTCCGATGTGTCTGGGGTGCCGTCGTTGTCATCGTCGTCGTCGGCGTTGTCTCCGACCCCGTCACCGTCCGAGTCCGCGTACTCGTTGGCGTCGTTGGGGAAGGCGTCCTCTGAGTCACCAACTCCGTCGCCGTCTGCGTCGCTCGACTGACCGCTGTCCAGCGGGAAGTCATCTAGGTCGTTCGTGACGCCGTCGCCATCCACGTCTTCGTCGGAGTTGTCGCCGATTCCATCGCCGTCGGTGTCAGAAGTCTCGTTGGCGTCTTCAGGGAATTCGTCCGAGTTGTCCCCGACCCCGTCACCATCGCTGTCCGTGGTCTCGTTGGCATCGAAGGGGAAGTCGTCCTGGTCGTCGTTGACCCCATCACCGTCGCTGTCCTCGTCGGCATCATCGGTGCCGTCTCCGTCTGCATCCGTGTCGGCGTTGTCGCCCGTTCCATCGCCATCGTAGTCGCTCCACTCGTCTGGATCGTCTGGGAACGCATCTGAGTTGTCTCCCCAGCCGTCTCCGTCGGAGTCTGCCCACTCACTTGCGTCCCATGGGTACTGGTCGCCGTTGTCTCCATAGCCATCGCCATCGTAGTCGCTCCACTCTTCGGGATCGTCTGGGAACGCATCTGAGTTGTCCCCCCAGCCGTCATCATCGGTGTCTGCCCATTCCTCTGGGTCGTCCGGGAACCTGTCCTCGATGTCGTTGTATCCGTCTCCATCCGAATCAAGAGTTCCGAAGGTCATCTCTATGCTCTCGATGTAATCTCCTGCCTCGAACTCCACACAGTCGCTCTCCACTAAGCTTCCATTGTAAGACCAGGAGACCGGCACCATGCCCGAGAACTCTCCAGCCGAACCGCAGATAGTTCCGTTGAACTCCTCCGGCTCGCCGCTCCCCTCGTCTCCTGCAAAGTAGACGATCAGCTCACTGTTGTCGTTGGCGGTCACGTTTGAGTAGTGGAGGAACCAACCTGCTGTCCAGATGATGCCCTCGTCCCCGGATCCGTTCGCCAATCCTTCGAACATCTGCATCCGCTCTGCGCAGTCGACCTCGAACCCGTTCACCGTGAAGCCAGGCGCTGACTCGTCACAACCGTCCGGTATACCGTTCATCTGCCACATCATCTCGAACTCCATGGCCTCAGTGTCGTTCAGGTTGTCGTCCCCGTCGAAGAAGTCGTGGTCTATCTTCAACCTGAGGTCATCATGCATGATGGTGTGCTGGGCCACGAATAGGCCCACATGGCTCTCATTCGAACTCTCATCGAAGTCCACATACTCCAGCACTGCCTCGTAATCTTTGCCTATCGCGAAATCATCAATGTCCCAGTCTGGGCCATCCTCCCCGTCTCCATCGCTCATCATCATCTCGATGCAGTCCGGCATCTCGTCTCCGTCGTCATCTATTGTTGCCATTGGCCCCAACACCATAGCGATGAACATGGATACCATTTCTCCTTCTTCCATGTCCTCTAGGGCTGCATCCACAAACATGAAGCAAGTCTCCTCGGTGACTTCTAGGTTCCATTCTATGTGTCCGTGGTCGTCCGTTGCGACGTAGTAGTGGAAATGCTCGTCGCCGCTGCCGGAGTTTTCTGAGTACTCATCGTCTCCATCGGGGCAGTCGTAGTTGCCGTCGTTAACCTGGTAGATCCAGACCTCGGATCCATCCATGCAGTCGAACCAGTTGATCGGGTCACCGTCCTCGTCGTACTGTTGCTCGTCGGCCCCGTCCTCACAGTCCTCATATCCGTCGTTCACCCAGTAGATGGGTATCTCGTCCCCATTACCGCAGAAGAACATCCTTTCGCCGCTGTCCCCCATTGTAGGATTATCGACTACCGCATCCAACATGTACTCAGAGCCGTTGGTCAGGCCATCCATTGTCCATCTCAGAGACCAGTTTCCTTCCTCAAGCACGTACCCGATGTTGTCCAGCATTAGCATCAGCGTGTCCTCTTCGGACATATCGTCGTCTCCGTCGTTGCTGAAGATTAGGTCCAAGGGAATCGGATGAACCGTTGTCCAACCGCCATCATCGACCTCTAGTCCGAGGTCCACAGGGAAATCCACGTCCATATTGCATGGGGCTTCGAAATTGAAGTAGTCGTAGGCCACGTGGTTGTATCCCCAGTCGCTCACCTCGTGCAGCTGGACGTTGATGTTGACGTTACAGGTCGAGTTCATTACCTCGATCACGAACTCCTCAGACATGACATCCGAGTCTGCCGTGAAATCGACTTGAATTGTCGTATCATCATTGCCAGAGAACATTCCCCACATGTACGTATTGATTGCTAGGCTGTAATTCATACCTGGCTCAAGGCCATCGACCATTATCTCCATGGTGTGGTTTCCTGCGTCTAGATAGGGGTCAACCATTTCCTCGCAATACCAGACCATGTCGTCCTCAGAGAACTCGCAGTCCTCCTGCGGGTAGTACTCGGGCTCTCCATCATCGTCATCCATGCACTCCCAGCCCCACCCGTCGTCGGTGCAGTCCTGGTAAGCGACAGTCTCGTAGCCCACCTCGTAGTCCACACCGTCGTAGGTCAGGGTGAACGGGGAGGGCGGCTGCTGGCACGGCCCCCTGAAGCGGAAGTTGTCGTGGGCCACGTGGCTGTGGCCCCAGTCACCTTCCTCGTACAGATGAACGTTGATGAAGACGTCACAGGTGTAGTTCTCGGTCACCAGGTGGAACGTCTCGGACATCGTCTCCGCCGTAGCGTTGAACTCGATGGTCATGTAGTCCTCCTCGCACCCTACCATGTTCTCGCAGACGTTGGCGGATATATCCAGGCTGTAGCCTGTACCAATCATGAGATCCTCAATAGTGATCTCCATCGTGTGGTTACCCTCCTCTATCGCGGGGTGAATCTGGCCGGTTACGCAGTACCAGAGCATCTCGTCCTCGGAGAACTCGCAGTCATCGTATGGGAAATGGTCGTAGTGGTAATCGTCGGCCTCGCCATCGCCGTCGTAGTCGTGGCTTACCTCGCACTCCCAGCCCCAACCGCCGTCAGTGCAGTCGTCGTAG
>CACGHY010000030.1 GCA_902573085.1 uncultured Candidatus Poseidoniales archaeon | reverse complement strand
GCGGAGAACTCCCAGTGGGAATTCTCCTACAGAGTGGACTTTGACGTCTTCATGCCGATTGATGATAATGTCGATGAGGACGAAGATGGGTGGCCAGATCTAGCCGAGTTGGAATGCAGCACAGACCCCTTCGACGCGTCATCCGTCCCAGAGGACATAGACCTGGACGGATTGTGCAGCCATATCGACGAGGACGATGACGGGGACAACATAGGCGACGTGATTGACAGATTCCCCAAGGATCCCACCGCATGGGACGACACGGACAACGACACTATGCCCGACGAGTTGACCTGCAAGTACCTCACTGATTCTGCGAACTGCACATTCGAGCTGGTGGAAGACCTAGACGACGACAACGACGGATGGCCAGACCTCAATGAGACCAGTTGCGGGACGAACCCGAAGGATAATCTGTCAGTACCCGAGGATGGTGATGGAGATGGGATATGCGACCTATTGGAGGAGTATGTTCCAGACGCGGTGAGGATACTCTGGATTTGCTGCTTCCCACTTCTACTCCTCCTATTGCTGCTTCTCTGGGTGATAAACCCCTTCACGGTTAGGGAGGAGGAGATTCTCGGACCGGAGCCAGAGTTTACCATCACAGAGTTCGGCTGGGAAGGCGGCACGGGAGAATATGACGATCCATATATCCTGAGGACTGTCAAGGGCATAAAGAGGGGTTCTTTCGCCAGGAGCCACGAGATAATCCAAGTTTCGAATATAACCCCCAGACTGGATTGCGATTTCACGGACATGTCATCCGAGGTTAATGGCGCTAGATTCGGCATGAAATCGAAGAAGGCCAACTCAAGAGGCAATCTGGAGTTCAGGCTGGAGTTCAGCGACAACGGGGAAACCAAAGAGACCACCGAATACGTGGGACTAATCAGACTAGGAAAGGCCACAGTGTACTTCCAATGGTCCGTGGAGGTAGAGGTCCATGGGGACACCCCTGAAGAGGAGCTAGCGAAGAAGAGGGCCAGAAGAATCGAGTGGGAGGCAAAAAAGAAAGCGGCCGAGATGGAGAAAGCTGCCGAGGAGAGGGTCGCGAGGACGGAGATCGAAGCCAAGAAGAAGGCGGCCTTGATGAAGAGAGATCTGAAGAGCAAGGTCGAGAAGGTAGAGAAGGAAGCGGAGCAGAGAGCAGCAGCAGCTGAGGAGAAGGCTGCAGAGGCCGTGAAGAAGGCAGAGGAAGCGGAAAAGGAAGCAGAGAGGAAGCAGTCTGAGGCGGAGAGGATTGAGAGAGAGGCCCGACAGAGAGAAAGTCGCGAGAAGAGGATCGAGGAGGAGGAAATAGCAAGGAAAGAGGCGGAGGAGGCGGCTGAGGAAGAGAGGAAGGCCGAGGAAGAGGCTGCCGAGGTCAGAGCGATGCTCAGAAAGAAGGCCGAGGAGAGGAAGGCCGAGGAAGAGGCTCGAAAGGCCGAGGAAGAGGCCGCAAATAGGGCAGCAAAGGAAGAGGCTGAGAGAATCGAGAGGGAGGCAGAGGAGAGGGCAGCCCAACTCCAAAGAGAAGCCCAAGAGAGGGCTAGAATGGTCGAGAGGGAAGCAGCGAGAAAGGCTGCAGAAGTCGAGCGGGAGGCCGAGTTGAAGGCAATGGAGGCCAAGGAGAAGCTGAGGAAGAGGGCGATAGAGAGGAAGCGCCAGATGGATTTGGAGGAGAAAGAAAACCAAATTGCCCGCGATCGGGCCGCAGAGAGATTCGCCGTAGTGGAGCAAGAGCTTGAGGAAAGGAAGTCCAAGCTGGAGGAGTTGGATGCTGAGACAAGGAAGAAAGAGAAGGCCCTGCTGAGAATTGCTGAGAAGTCCAAGGACATCGACTTCGGGATACTAGGATTCGCAACCTCGGAGCAGAAGGACCAACTCCAGGAAATCAAGGGCGTTGGCCCATTTATAGAAGAGAAGTTGAACGCCCTTGGCATCTACACATTCGCACAGATTTCCAGAATGAACTCAGACCTGGAGGATAGGATAAACGAGGCGATAGAGTTCTTCCCAGGTCGGATAAAGAGGGATGAATGGGCGAAGCAGGCAAGAGCCATGGTGGAGGTAGAAGACACGGGTGAGGGGGGCTCTGCAGATCCCGATAGTGGAGCCATCGCTCAGAATGATCTTATCGAACAGGCTAGGAAGGAAATCAGGAGAAAGGAGGAAGAGGAAGAGAAGAGGAGGGAGTTCGAAAGGAGGAAGGAGAAGGCAGCAGAGCTCCTGGCCAAGACTACCCCGGAGACGGTGATCGAGAAGGAACAAGAAGACGATGCTGGAATCGACTTTGCAGTGATCGGTTTCGCATCGGAGGAAGAAAGGGACGACCTCCAGCAGATTGACGGAATAGGGAGGTTCGTAGAGAAGAAATTGAATGGGATCGGGATATACAAGATTTCCCAAATAGCAAGTATGACACAGGAAATATCTGAAGAGGTTAACCAGGCGATAGGCCTCGGCCCAGGTAGGATAGATAGGGACGAATGGGTCCTTCAAGCAAAGCGATTGATACGATAAGCATTTGATACATGGACGATTGGAGGGAAATGAATGGCTGACCCGATTACAGACGGATTTTCCGCACTGGCCGAGTTACTCGACGATATAGAGGAAATCGGAATAATCGCTCAGATTGGAGTCTCGCTGGGAATCACGCTGTTTGCACTTATTTTCTCCAGGTACATCATTCTCAAAGCAGCATGGAGGATTGTGAGACAAACAGAGGCGGAGTGGGACAATGAAATCCTAGACCCGCTGTTCAACCGAGTCTACATCTTCGTTCTCACGGCGGGGGTGGAGTTGACAATGATGTGGACATTAGGGAGGAACGACGCTTTCTATGCTGCTGTGTCTCCCTATTTCTCCGCAATATACATACTCCTGAGTGCATCAATAATTAGCGTCGGTATCAAATTCATCGTACCCGCTGCAATGGAGAGATACAACACTAACAAAAGCGTAACAGTGACCGGAGGAAACCCCATCGTCACTTTCGCCTTGAGGGGTATAGTCGGATTCATGGGGATATACCTGGCCCTGCAGGAGGTTGGCATCGAACTACTGGGAATCCTCGCATCGCTGGCAGTTTTCTCACTCATAATAGGGTTGGCAGTACAACAGACCCTGGGGAACATGCTGAACTCATTCATGCTCGCGGTGGACCAGCCATTCGAAGTCGGGGACAGGATCCTTGTGGAAGGGGTAACCGGTACTGTGATGTCAGTCGGAATCCTATCGACGAAGATACTGACCCTTACTGAGGAGCTAGTCGTGATTCCTAACAATAGGTTGGTCGACTCCACAATCACCAACTATGCTAGGGGGGGCGGGGACGGATTGGGGTCAAGGGTAACCCTGACCTTGGACATTGGTGTGGACTATGATGAGAGATCCGCTCACGTGAAGCAGGTCATAATGGACGTAGCCAAGAAGTGCCCGATGGTGCAGGAAGACCCTCCTCCGAGAGTCCTGCTAAGGGAACTAGCGGACTTCTCCAAGAACTATAGGCTATACGTATGGATAAGCGACTACAGCGAGGAATTCCTAGCAACCGACTGGCTACTCCGAGAAGTAGACATCGCGTTCGGAAGAGAAGGCATCAGCATCCCATACCCAGTCGGAGTTGAGCTGAAGAACAAGCCAAGCCCGTTCCCTGAAGGCGAGGCGGGAGAGAGGATGAAGAGGATGAAGGCCACCAGACAACATGTTTCCAGAATCAAGATGCTGAAGGACGAGGCAGATCTTGAAGAAGAGAGAGACTCAGCCAGAGCTGAACTGGAGCTACTTCAAGCCAGGCTAGCTGAGGGAGACCTTAGGAAGGTGGAGAAGGAAACTCTGGAGAACGACATCAGAGCTCTGGAGACTTTGCTAGCACAGTTCACTGAATAGGACGGCGAAACCTCTTCAAGCCTATTGCCAAAGTGGTATTCATGAAAACAGAGAATTCTGGTGCATCGGCCAAAGGGGCCGGCTTGGAATTGAGCGACAGGGAAAAGCCTGGAATAACGAGAAAGAAAGTCGAGATACCAGCTGAGGAGGAGGGAGGCAAGGCGACCTTCTCATGGGACTACTTCCAGTCGAATGGGAAGAAGCTGGTGGACAAAGACAGGATTGAATTCCTCAACTCACTTGCAGTCCCCCCAGCATGGACCGAAGTATGGTTCTGCTCGAACGAGAAAGGCCATATCCAAGCCACAGGAAAGGACGCTAATGGTAGACTACAGTACAGATACCACCCAAAGTGGATCGAGTACAAATCGATTCTCAAGTACCAGAATATAGATGAGTTCGCTACCGAACTTAACAGCCTGAGACTGGAGATAGAGGCAGATCTAGACACAAAGGGGATGAACAAAGATAAGGTCGTCGCACTAGTCATATGGCTTATCGACAGATACCACATCAGAGTAGGTTCTGACCAGTATGCCCAAGAGAATGAGTCCTATGGCCTAACTACACTCAAGGAGAGTCATATTGAATATAGAAGGGGAGAGAAGGCAATCGTAGAAGGGTTGAGGGTATTGAAGCAGAATAAGGACCCTTTACCAAAAATAAACGCCATGATGAAATTCACCGGAAAGTCGGGAAAGGACTGGAAGCTGTACATCCGGCACCCAGAGATTGCAAAATTGATCGAAGACTCCGCCAAGGTCGGTGGAAAGGACAAGGATCAGGACATATTCAGATACGTTGACGAGAACGGAAACGACTACGACATCAAGGCTGAACATATCAACGACTACCTGAATGATAAGATGGATAACAGGTACACTGCCAAGGACTTCAGAACATGGGCCGCATCATGGAAGACCGCTGCTAGATTAGCAATGGTTTCTGATGCCGGTAAGAAGGAAATAAGCGAATTGCCGAGGCTGCACGAGGAGGCGATTGAGAGATCCGAGAAAGATGGCTTCCCCCCGTATGTTGAATGGTGTGGCAGGTTTCTGAAGGGGACCGAGGGTCTGGCAAAATTAGCCGAGGCTGGGAAACTACCCGGAGATGGAAAGAAGGACAGGATGGCAACCATGCTAGCAGTAATCGACACCGTAGCAGCGGATCTAGGGAATACCAGGGCAGTCTGCAGATCATCATACATCAGGCCTATGTTCATGGACGATTGGGAAGAGGAGGTGTTCTTGGAGAGGTGGAATGATGCCAAGAGTGGACCAATAAGAGGCAGGCAAATGCTCCAAGACGAAACTACTGCTATCAATTACATGAAGGCGTGGGAAGATCAAGAGTTCAAGTTCTCCAAGAACTAGGATGGTTGAAGCGTATCGTCGCGACGGAATGAATATGGAAAAGGGGGCCACGAAGAAGATCAACCTGATCGGTTTCCTATGTCCGATACCCGTTCATGAGACTCGTAGAATGCTCAGAGAATGCGATGATGGCGAAGTAATCGAGGTATTATGCGATGATCCAGAGACCCTACACGACATCCCAGCCCTATGTGACAGACTGGGCGTAATCCTCGAGAGAGTAGAGGAAGAGGATGGGGAATTCAAGTTTCTAATAGCCAATGTGATTAGTGACCTGTAGTATTGAAATGGTCGGTTTAATTGGAATGGGCATGAACACCGCGAGGGTTTTCGAGCTGGGAGAGGTGCCTGCTGATGCTCAGCTGCCCACTGAGAGTGGAAATTTCAGAATCAGAGTATTCCACGAGGAGGAAACTGGTCTAGATCACGTTGCCCTGCTTCTAGGAGACATGGTGGGCCCTGACCCTGTGCTTGTAAGAGTGCACTCAGAATGCCTAACTGGGGATGCTTTCGGTAGCCTTAGGTGCGACTGTGGCCCACAGTTGCAAACTGCTCTCAGAATGATACAAGATGTAGGTTGGGGGTGCCTGGTGTATCTTCGCCAGGAGGGAAGAGGAATAGGCCTACATGCCAAGATCCAGGCATACAACCTGCAGGACAGAGGAGTAGACACACTAGATGCCAATCTAATGTTAGGCCACCCCGCCGACGCGAGAGACTACGGTATAGCCTCGGAGATACTTCACTCAGTGGGAATAGAGAAGGTGAACCTGATGACCAACAACCCGGACAAAGTCGAACAGCTTTCTGAATATGGGATAAACGTAGTAGAGAGGATGGAAATAGTGGCTGGAGTGGGGGACGGAAACTTGGATTACCTATCCACCAAGGCCAAGAGAATGGGCCATCAAATCAGCGAGGACAGTCTGGAAAAGCAGTAGTTCTGGGGCCGTGACCGGGACTCGAACCCGGGCCGGCGGGACCACAACCCACCGTGCTAACCGCTACACCATCACAGCCAGAATTAGAACGACCGTGAATCAGCACGTATTTCAACAGTTTTGCAATTTTGGATAGAAGCCAAACACCAACGCCTTGAAGCAGAGAAAGCCGTCGTTGGCCCTATGGGACATAGCAGTGCGACTTCGTTCCTTGCCGTACTATGCATAGCATCGTTAGCATTTCCTGTGGCCTGTGGAGATACTGTAATCTCTTCAGAGGAAGTTCAAATTCTGGAGGCTGGAAATTTTGAAGATCCGTCAGAGTGGTCTTTCGTAACTACTACCGGTTTCTCAACTGATAGGGCAGAATACACCATTGGAATGGTGGCAGATGGCGAGATGTCCTTCACGCATGCCAGGCCAGACAACTTCGCTGAATATACTGCTTGGGCAAGCAGCGGATGTAGTTCATGTAACGCTACATTCGGGGAAGCGGATGGATTCTACTCTTGGTCCAAGGGCCCTGAAATAACAATGGGCGGGTACATTTACTCCGGGCTGGATTCTATGGAAATTGAGCATGTCTCGCTAGTATTGCACTTCTCCATCCCAGATGCCCTCCCTTCGGATGAGGTGAATGTGATTATGCAAAACCACGGTTCTGACATTCTCGTGACCACATTTGCAAGAACTCTCGGGCCACTCAATCGCATGATCAACCCCCTAGTGGTGAACCTGGATAGTCACTTGGAATGGGATTGGTCAAAGCTGGAGCAGACTCAGTTCAATGTGGACTACGTTTCTGACAATCAAGGAGCGGATGACTCCGAGATCAGGGTCGATGCTGTGGGATTGAGGGTGAAGTACCACCAGCCCTGGTTCTCTTTCGAAAACGCTAGAGCAGAGCACTCATCAATTCCAGAAGAACTACCAGTTCTCGACATCAGCACCTACGAAGGAGCAATCTCAGGACTTGAACATAGCACATGTGGACTCATTCCGGGAGGGGAGGAGATTGGAATCTGGGAATTCCCGGTTTCGGCACCACCCGATCAGAAAATAGGGAGGGTGCATGTTTCTGGTATGGGGAATCACAGCATTTGGTTCTCTCACGAGGGAACGGGAGGGGAGTATGTGGAGATCAGTTCTGGTGATCTGGTATGGGGCCATGCTGAGATAATTGATTTCCGAGTTCTAGTTAACGATGGTTGCATCTCTGGTTTCAGGGTTGACTTGAACGACCCGCACCTAATTGTCAGTGGCCGGGTTTCAGGTGGTTTTGTCGGTCTCTCGACCGAATCTAGTAATATCAGATTCGCCATAGGGTCATTTCTCATACATAGCGAGCAAATGGACTCTGGAGAGTTCGAGTTCGAGGTACCCGTTGGACATGCACTACCTCCTGAAGGTGAGGCCCTCAGAATAGGGGTTGCTACAAGATTCCAATGGTCTTCAAATGGGACTTCCGAGAACACGGTCGTTCACATAGCTTCGATGTCAATTTCCGGGGGATTCTCGCTAGAATGGGATAGAAAACCGATCTGTGAGGAAATCGCTGATGTAAGTCTCATCGAGGACGAGGGCGGAGAGATAATCCCTGTCTATTCAACTTGCAATGATGACATCACAGACGCTGAGAGCCTTGAAGTCATAGCACATAGTTCTGACAATAGCACTCTCCAAGCTTACGGAGAAGGAGGACTTCTGATGATTGAGCCAGAAGATGAGGCAAGTGGTACTGCCGAGGTTTTTGTCCAAGTGATTGACGAAGTTGGGAACTCTTGGACAGATTCTTTCCTGGTGGAAGTAGACCCGGTCGAAGACCCTCCGGAGTTTGTCTATGTCCCGAGCATCCTTTACATTGAACTGGGAGAGTCTGGGGTCATAGTTCCAGAAATTTTCGATCCGGACACGGAATCACTCTCCATAACAACTAGCAAGTCATGGGCCTTAGTTAACGATACAGGCGAGGTGTTCTTACAACCGGTAGAAACCGGCGAACACATACTAACGATATCCGTCACCGACGGAAAATCAGTTATCATGAGGGACGTTTTAATCGTTGTAACCTCTAAACCGGATCTATTGGTTGAATCCATGGAAATACGGATCGGGGGAGTGGAGGTGGATGATCTGGAGAACGGGGATGTCGTAGAGGTGATTGGATTCATTCGAAATCAAGGGAGGGAGGCTGCTCAGAATGTATCGTTTTACTGTACTTTGGATGGGATTCTCGTTGGAACGGGGGAGATTTCGGAATTGGGCCCTGGAGGCCTGGCTATGGCTATTTGCGACATCCAACTGATTGGTGCTTCTGAAGTGGCCATTTTTACAGTTGAGATAGACGGAACAAACTCGATTGAAGAGACAATCGAAGGAAATAACGTCCATTCTGTACAGTTCCCTATTGGAGATTCAAGTACTGGATCTGAAGTTAGAGATGAGGGTTCGATAGTATTGGCCTTATCCGTAGTGGCGATTCTGTTTTCACTGGCAGCATTCCAGATTGGTCCGAAATCACCTAAGAAGGAGTTTCAGCGTAGGAAATAAACTTGGCAATGTACCGCTACTGGTCTACGTTTGGCCGATAATCTGAAGGAAATAGGCAATGGTTATACAAGGAGCGAAAGCGAAAGGGACCTACCGCGCTGGTGTCTTCGGTCACTAATGTGGTGGTGTGTGTGAAAAATGATGGTATTGAAAATTAGGCTGGAAACAGACGAGTGGATATACGAAGAGCATGAGACCGCGTAGGCGATCTAATCCTTCGACCAAGTCTGCGGATATGTCCCAGGTGGCATTATCACTGTCTTTGGTGCTGCTATCTGACCAGATCTCATTTCTGGTATAGAGTCTGAGTGTACCGAAAGTTCCGATATCGCCACAGCCTCCCCTTTTAGGCTAGATATCAAGACAGTTGAGCCAATTGGTAGACCTCTAGGGACTGAGACTACTCCGGGCCTAGCAAGTGGGGCTCCGTGCGAAAGGGCCGATACCGCACCGTCTTTGACAACAATCCTAGGAATGTCGTTTAGCACCGTTTCCACTGGGCATAGTAACCTCTCTAGCCCTCTGGGGTCATCATGCTCCTTCCAAAGGAAGACTGCATCTGCTAGTTGCTGCATCGAGCATGCCATATGATCCTCAAGAGGACCGCTCCTGGTTCTATGAAGTTCTAATAACTCACACTTGTTTCCAGAAAGAAGGCCCAAATCCTTCACCAGTGTCCTGATGTAAGTTCCAGCCTCGCAACTTATCGAGAGCAGGTGTACCCTATCGCCCTGCTCTGTCTGCATCAGTCTCGATTCAGAAACATCTCTAGTCCTGACTTGGACCTTTACTGCAGATTCTTTCGGTGGGACATTGAATATTTCACCTTTCATCGAGTTTACCAGGGATTTTAGTTCATCTTCCGGAACTGGTGTCTTGAAACGTATCACAGCCACGTAACTCTTTGGCTTCCTAAGCAGTTCCGAGGTGATCTTTGTCGATCTACCACAAAGAAGCGTGAGTAGCCCAGTCGCGAATGGATCCAATGTCCCACCATGTCCTATACGGTTAATTCCCAGCATAGAGCGAGCCCATGCCGCTAGTTGGTGGCTGGAAGGGCCAGGAGGTTTGTCCACTAGGATAATCCCGCAGTCAAGGAGTTCTTCCAATGGTCTTTGCTCCGGATTGCGACCAAAGGAATTGTTGGTTTTCGCGGAAGGATCTATTGACCATGATTCTGTGTCCATCAATTCACCTTTCCAGAATGGCGTCTACCTCGTAGAATACCTGAAACTCGTCCTTGCTGTCTGCGTCTATAACGAGATGATATGGCGACATGTCGTCCAAATCTATCCCATAAAGTGACGAGTACCTTTCCATGTCGTCTTCCTGTCTCTGCTGGGATCTCTGAAGACAATCTGCGAACTCCCCCCCTTCCCTCTTCTGAATACGCCGTGCTCTCTCTTTTTCCGAAACGCTCACCCAAACTCTCAGGCAGTCGATATCGTTCTTATGGGCCCACCAGCCACTGAGTCTGCTCTCGACAATCTCCGGGGATTCTGGGGATGACATGCGTTTTTGGAGAAGGTCGTCTAGATGCCTGTCTACACTCGGGTCTTCTTTCGCTTCTGAACTCAATTCCTCTACCGATAGGCCGCGGGACCGGGCTTCTTCCCTGAATACGTCACCGCCGTTCATCGATCTCCAACCTCTGGATTCTGAAATCTTGGCCACCAGTGTTGAGGTTCCACTTCCTGGG
>CACGHY010000029.1 GCA_902573085.1 uncultured Candidatus Poseidoniales archaeon | reverse complement strand
GAGGTCGCTCAGATTAATTTTTGTCAGAGCTTGAAAACCGCCATACCATCTAGGATTATTGCATAGGCACCGTGGATTCCACCTGTATCACCTAGGGCAGCATAATCGATGAGGCAATCATCAAGGTTCCTTAGACTATTTCCGGGATTGAATTTATTAATTTCGTTGTATTGTAAGTAACGTGAAACCACCCTCGCTAGTCCGTTCTAGCAGACTGGTTCTGAGTCTACTTTCTGTAGGTTCTCTGTGTTTGCTATTCTTGGCACCCAATGCCTCTGCTGCCGATTCAGAGGGTTCAGGAGAGTCAGAAGAAAGCGAAGAAGATGCATATCAAGGGCCAGAATTTGAATTCATATGCATCGGAGAAGAGCCGAGCAATGCTGGAGTATTCATCCCTCCGGAAGGTCCCTCCTCCATTGGCCAGAACAGCCAACTTATCAGACAAGAGCCAACAAATCATAGGCCAGATATGCCTTCTGGGGATCTGGAGAAGGAGGCCTATTGTTGGATTGAGAACCCCAATGGTTACAACATAACCGTCGAAGTAAGCGCACCTTCCGTGATGAGCATATATGACCTGGATTACGTCAACTGCCAACCCTATTACGATTGGTATTATTCTGGATTTTGCAGCTATGGAAGGTGGTTGATCGTCGACGGGGGGCATTTTGAATTCGAATTGGAGCCCTTCGAGATAGTCGAGCAAAACTGGTCGATTAGTCTCGGGGCGGGAGTGGCTTCCATGACACCCGGAATCAACAGTATCGAGATATCGGCAAAGGTCACAAAATATGGGGGTGGCGACTCGGAATGCCCGGACTCCTGCTCCACGATTGTCCAGACATCGAACCATGAGCTCGGCTCATGGTGGAAGATAGATTGGGATGCGGGTTATTCCCAAGACGGATTACATTGTGGCTACCACTATTCCGTGGCATACTACCCGTCTAGCCAGATTTCGGACTGTGACCTCGAGCTGGGAGGACTGGACCATCATGGTCACGTTTCGGATATTTGGCAATTCTGTAGAACCTACCAAAAATATGGCCCTCCAGAATACTATCTGGGGGCGGAATGGGGAAGTGGGCAATGGGTAACGACATGTGAGCCAAGCATAGAATCCTCATGGCAGCATTTGTTCTCGTCGAGTGAGTTGGACCGGGCCCTGATGTTCCGCGAGGGTTTTGACGAAAGAAACATGGGGGAGGACATCAGTGACATCAAAACCGGCCACTGGGACAATGCGGAATGCCCTGGTGACTCGATAGACTACATACTCACCCCTAATCAACAGGGCAACATACCCCCTCCAGAGATCTGGCAGGTCGATCTAGTGGTCCACGGGTACAGTTTCTCTGAGGGCTCATGGGGGCATAATGTCAGCTCCTCCCAACTTCTCAACCTCTCGGCCCTGCTGGAATCCAACGAAACCGGCACAGTCATCGGCATCGACATGGAACAGATACTGGCCGGTGCAGAGCATGACTACATCTTCATTGAGTGGATTTTGAAGAAAGGAGGCACAGAGTTCACTTCTGGAATAATTGGCGAGTGCCTCACAAATTCGGGAATTATAGCAATAGAGGGAGTCATTGAAAACGCGAAATTCACGATGGGGCAGAGTGGGAATGCTATCGAAAGACTGACGAATACGGTGAAATTCTCTGTGGCAGTAAATGGCATAATCCCCATATCATTATTCCTAGCGGCTATCTCAATTACCATACTCTTTGTTTTCATGACTGTGTTTTACAAGGGGAAACCGGCCCAGAAACCCCTGCCTTCGGAGAGAGGGAAAAGCGAGAACGTTCCACTGCCTGTCGACCTATCGAAGCAGGGATCGATCGAGGAATCTCCAGAACCCAAAGAGTCGCCATCCTCCTTTTGGACCATCACATGGATCGTCTGCTTCATTTTCCCACCATTTCTACTACTCGCTGGGCCAGTCTACCTAATGACGCGATCATCCAAAGGGGCCTATCCAAGCAATAAATTGAATGATTACCAAGCAGATCTGGGAGAGTTAAGCGTACCTGCTCCAATCCTGGAGGCTCCGCCAGAAAATGAGGCCAACGATCAACAGGACGTCCCTTGGTGGGAAATTGACAAGTTGATGTAGCACAGAATTCCGCGGGCACGAAGAGAGGAACCAAGTCCCCCGAGGGCATCATGTTCCCTGAGGCTATTGATTCCCCGGTAAAGGGGGACCCTGTATGACGTATGCGCCACTATGGGTGACCTCTGAAGCGTATACAACTCAGAGAGTTCCATTTGTTCCTTGTCTGAAAAATGCTAGCACGTCCCCATATTTCTCATCGTCTGAAAATGGCAGATGGTGATCCGCGGTGCTGCTGATTATTATTGTCGGCTCCTCATAAACACCTGCGAGTTCTTCTACTCCGAATATGAAAACATCATTGTCTCCGCCGAAAATAAGCGCATCTACATCCAGGGGGGCTACCTCGTTGATGGTGTCGTTGAGCCCGGAGTGGGTCGTAGGCAGGTATCCGTTGAAAAGGAACGCTTTCTCGAAGGAAGTATTGGAGTTGGCGATATACACAGTCGCCATCGGGCACCCTTGTGAGTATCCAAGGATGCCGTAGAAGGGGCCATGCTCTTCCACTATTCCGTCTAGATACTCTATCGATATGTCTGCCCAGGTCCTATCCTCATTAGGCTCCCCCTTTCCCCCGGGGGGATCAGCGTACCAGCATTGATCACACATGCTGTCGTGGTCAGGAGCATCTGCGAAGAAGAACTCGAACTCTGGGAGATCGGACATCAGGTCCTGCATTCCAGGCTGTCCCATTAGCCCCTCTGGACTTTCTCCGCCTCCATGCAAAGCAAGTATCTTGAACTCCCCATTGTAAGCTTCTGCCTCCAACGGGTCTTCTTCCGAGCCAGTGCAACCTGTGAGGGTAGCAAGGAATATGAGTAAGAATAAATTTGGTGCGATGACCTTCATGTTACTTGCGTCTCATTACCCTTTATGATGGGTCCGTCGACTTGGTTAGTGTTGCAAATGCCACCGAGTACCACGGTTGGATTATCACGTATTCGTAACCATGGGGTGATTCGGAGATTTAACCCTGGGAGGATTTACCGAAAGAGAAGAGTCATAGAATGAATTACATGTCACTGGTTCCATGATGAGTAGTATACTGGACCACAAGAACGTTGCTTTGGCTAATATAGGATGGGCCATTTTGCATATCTGGATAGCTCTGGAGATAGAGGAAAGCATGGGTTTCCTCGTGATCGTTCTTGTGATTGGCGGTATCTTCGCCCTCTCCTACAATTCAGACGGGAAGCTTGGTCGAAGAATCATGCTTCTTCCCTCTATACTCTACTTGCTGGTGCTTCCAGCCGTTATTGGATCTGTCACTGGAGAGATGGAGTCCAGTGGCTATGCTTGGCTGGACGTGATAGGTCCGATCATCTGGGTTCTAATTATTCCAGTCACACTACTAACATCTACCCAAGAGTGGACAGGAATCGGGACCTCTGTTGAGTGACTAAAGTGGTTGATAGGCTACGGATTATTCTGATGCAGAAGCCTTCATTTCCCTTTTTTTCTTGTTCTGGCGCTTCTTGTACCAAGGGTATATTGGCCACTTAGCAAGTCCAGTCCACATCACCATGAAAACGAAAGACGTGGAAACGAATTTGTCTATGTCACTTGACCAAGCGGTATCAATCCAACCATATTCCACATATGCTATCCGAGAGTGGTAGACTACAAGCATTAATCCTAATCCTAAGTGCACCCATCTCCATACTTTATTCCAGTTTCTTTGCATAGTTCACGCCCTAGTTGTATTATTCTTAAATCCATATCCAGTTAAAGACTCAAAACCATTATTATGGATACTTCACAAAGTAACCGTTGTACTCGGGGGCATCATCTTCCCTACCTATGATTACACTGACGTAACCAAGTAGCTCACTGTTTTTTGAAAAATGCAACTACTCCGAACCAAATAAACATCATAATTAGGCCTTCCAACGCCCAGTCCAAGAATCCCATAACCCCCTTATCCGAGTACACATAGAGCGGAATCGACACAAAAATGATCACTAAAATAGTAACAATTATCCAACCATAAAATCGATCCTTTGTACTCCCTCTATCATCTCCCATATTCATTACAATCCTCTGGTGGAAATAGGCATTGTTACGCCGGCATCATCTTCCCTACCTTAGAGGCGTAGGAAAACCTAACATGCTTAGTTCACTGTTGGAAATATGGCGGAAATAATTCGTAAGACAATTGGAGTGATTTCCACAATAGTGGGTTCGCTGATGATATTCTACGCAGTTGCTGATTCATACCAGGGAAGATTCGCTGTAATCACGAACTTTGTTAATCTCGTCCAGCATCTCCCTGAATTAGTCATTGGAACGATTTTGGTCATAACCGGATATCTACTATATCCCACAGAGTATGCCAGGGAATTACTAGAAGATACATTTCATTTTGATGAGGACGGAAATCTTCAGTGAATCCACCAATACGCCCCCATAAACCAAGTTAGGGAAGATTATGGCTACTTTAAGGAAGGCGAGCCCACTCTAAATCAGTAATTCTCGCTCTCAGATTTTCCGAAATAGGAGTCGAGCTTCCCGTGGAATAGTCGCACATCACGCCGGTTGCCGATCCTGTAGCTACCAACTCCCCGCCGTTAGCAGAACTCATGATTTTGTAAGCCATTTCGAAAGAAGACCTGCCCATTTTGGAAATCGTCGTGTGCACGACTACGGTATCCGGGTAAACTACGGGAGCAAGGAAATCTGCTTTTATCGCTGCTAATATGGGGCCAATTTTCTCAGATTCGAAGGTGTCCATCATGCCGCATTCCTCAAAATAAGCCATCCTAGCAGTCTCCATCCAAGTAAGGAAAACTGTGTTGTTTACATGTTTCAAAGCGTCCATGTCTCCCCATTGGACCGTTATTTCGATTGAGATTGGCCAGTTCCCAAGATTTTCGACCATGGCCAGAGCACCCTGTGACCAGTATTAGAGCATAGGGGGTCCCTAGTGAATGTATACGTCATGAAGGGTTATTGGGATGCCCATGTGTATGCGGGCGTCATCTAGGGTACCCTGTATTACGTCCGCATATACATGGGTCCCTTTGTTACAAACAACCCTAGGAGGCTAGATGAGGAATTGATAATAGAGGGACCAATAAAGAGGTGAGATATGAGAGAAGAGACTGTCAATAGAATAGGGTCAATGTTTTTCGGGTTGTTCCTCTTCTTTTTCGGATTGCCTTTCACATTGGTCCCATTAATGATGCTCAGTTGGGGCGAAATTGATCCAGATTACCCATTCGAATCATTGTTCATGATAATTTTCTCAATACCATTCTTGATGGCAGGGCTCCTTGCCCAATTTTTCGGCCTGACTATGATAAGAGGGGGATTAAGAGGAACTACGGATACTACACCAATTCCTAGAGAACTACCACCTGGAACGGGCCAAGATTGGATTGAAGGTAGCAATCCAATCTTGGAAGAAATGAGGCGACGTAGGGTCAGCGAGGATGAGTCCAATTCTGAAGGATGGTGGACTGAGAAGTAACGTGAACTCTGCCCGTATCATCGAGGGTTCAATGAGCAACCCCTGGGTGACAAAGGCCATCATTATGGGTTGTGGCTAGGACCCAGGATTATGGATACGTCACAAAGCAACCGTGGCACTCATAGGCATCATCTTCGCTACCCTAGTGTACGCGGGTATACACGTGGGCCCCATCATTACGTATACGTCATAGGGGGCTACTCTATGAGACGGACGTGGAGAAAGGGGAGCTTCCATTACCGTCCCATCAACTAATTGGGCTTTCACTACTAGGCGTAATTCTTGTATCTCCAATAGTAGAGAGATCATTCCTCTATTTCTTACTAGGTACCTGGGTTCTTCAGACAATAGTAATCATTACTTTCTATCCGACAAAGAGGGCATAATCTTCCCTACGGTTCACCACACATGCGTCATTGAGGGCTTGGATTATATGCCTCCTAGCATGTAACGAACTATGGAAAATAAGAACTTGCTAAAATTGGTTTTAACCTCCGGAGTTTTATTCCTTACCGGCCTATCATTGTTCATTATTTTCGCACGTGATGAAGCACAGGAGTTCTATGGACTCACCCCTACTACAGTGACTGGTGATGCTAACTTCTTGTTCTACCCATTGACGATATACATGTTCCTAATTGTCTGTTCTGTGATGTATTTCAAAACCGAGCAATTGAAGTATGTAGAAGCCATTCTGTTCATGTGTGGTGCGTTTCTCACCGTACGCGTATTTTCATTGGCTATATCTGGAGTCGAAATTTCAGATTTCACATTGATTGCCGTACCAGCAGAGATATTGTTATGCCCAATTATCGGATATTTGTGGCACCAAGAGAAAGAGGATTCGAAGGTGTGAATCTAGATGGGGTTGCAAAACCCTAGCATACGAGGGCATCATCTTCCCTAGCGTAATTGATGGATAGCACTACAACGGCTACATTGTTACATATCCGTCAATATGGGTGCCTACCTTAGACCGATTATGATACGATCTATCTATAACGGGTTGTACCTATAACCCTAGTTTACGTATGAATATAGTAGGGGTTGGAAGATGACAAATGCGGAATAGGAAGAACCTACCAAAGGACGTTGAATACAGCTAAAAAGAACACATGAAAATGCCAAATTTAGTTACTATCACGCACAAAGAGAACAAGCAAAAGGAAACCAGCGGCTGTAGTATTGTTACGGCAAAACCATGCCTAGTTGTACTAAATCCCTTCACAAATATGATGTAAAATAAGGCTGGTATGAAAATAAAGAAGGACAAGAAACTCAGGACTACTCCCCATACTATGAATGGTCTAGACACGTCACAGGAGGTCACGTCTCGGTAGAGAATAAAATCGCCTACAAGTATCATGATTGTGCCAGTAATCGACATGACAAAACCCCACAAAGGAAGAGGGTAGTCTTTACTCAAGGATTCTGAGATTATAGATTCGAAAATCCCTCCTAAAGGTCCTAAAGGGTTGAAGGCATTGAATAGTTTAGTAATCCCAGACTTACCTTGCATATTGGCACCACCGAGGCAATCCGTGAAAGCACTATCCCAAGCGCTCAAGGAACACTGGATTGCGTAACCGCCACGAAGTAACCGTGATACTCGTGGACATCATATTCCCTAGGGAAGATGATGGTGAAGTAGTAATGCCTATGTTTGAGAGTAGGCAGTGTGGGATATGGGGGAAAGGAAATGCGCTTACGAGGGTTGTAATGCCCTAGAATTTCGAACAAGTGGATATTGTTTACGCCACAAAGATGGAAACCTCCAAGAAAAGACTCCTGCCATATCCAACATTGACGCTCCCGTATCTACCTCCATCAAGAGTGTCTTTGGGCTTATTTTGATGATTTTTGGCTATAGAGTTCTGCAAGTGGAACCAATCAGTCACTGGTTTGAGGGCCTGATCAACCCGATTGTCCAAATTTGCGGCATAGGTTTGCTTCTGATAGGCGCGTCTTTGCTACTTTCACCAGTTTTTGCCAGGTTTGGATTCGGCTCTGACAATTCATCTCCTGCAAAGCCCTCCTTCGATCCCTCGACGGGGATGTTCTATTTTCCAGCAGAACAAGATGTTCCGGAAGAATCCGGTTCCTGGGAGGAATGAATCACGGACTTTTCACGCTAGCGTGAATCCTGCCCATATCATGGAGGGCTCCTCAAATAAAGATAATAGGCATCGGAAAAGAATACTTCCCTCAATGGAAGAGAAGTGGTGGCACTCCGAGGAAACAGACCGCGCAGCTACCGATGATTCCGGTTCGGAAGTGAACGAAGAACCCCTCCGCCCTCCTCCTGACAAGGATTTCACAACGGGCCCCAAATCAATAATTTCTGTCATCGTCGTGAGCCTCGTGTTAGGGTCGCCAGCGGTTATTTTCGGTGGGGCCGGGTTCTCTTTGATGGCCTTCTCGATAAGGAATCCTAATCACGAGGACGGAGGACTAGGAGGAGTGTGTTTTGGAATCCCCTTCGTATTATTAGGATTGTTGTGTATCTTAATATTGCTATCCGGCCTGTCCAAAAAGCGCCTGCGCGTCCAGCACAGCGTCGATCGACTGGTCTTCGAGTCAACGTTTTTTGGGCGCGTGAATTACTCCAAGGAAAGGCCCCTATCCGAAGCAGAATACCTAGAATACAAAGTAACGGTGTACCATGGTCACGACGCGGATGGGAATTCTACAAAGTCCACGAGGAGAACATATGTTGTCCACGGCCACTCGAGCGAGGAGGGGGAATGGGAGATCAGTATCGAAGACTTGATTCTTCAATTCGAAAGACACGGACGGAAGGCCAGGGAGATAGCCGAGGCAATCGGCATTGAGGTTAGGGGTAATCCCTGAATGACAAAGCCCATCACAATGGGTTTGTAGGTAGAACCCAGCGATATCAATACGTCAAAAAGTAACCGTAGTACTAGGGAGCATCACCTTCCCTACCTATACAAATACCATTATTCAGAAGGGGTTTGTATGGGCTTTCTCTGGAATAGAAAAATAGTGTAGCCCCACTTTAGTGGCGAAAACTGTGTCTGCAGAGAGGTCCCAATAAAGTAGCCATTATGGGCTGATTATTGCCTTGGGAGAGTAATGGACTTGATTCAAAACGTCGATGATTCGGGAGAAAGCATTAGCCCGATCCTACCAGAGGAAGTGAAAAATTATCTTATAGATATAGATGGAACTGTGGGGGAAGATATCCCTAATGAGGAACCTCACAGGATGGCTACCGCAGAGGCATACCCAGATGCGATCGAGACAATTAGTCGCTGGTTCCACGATGGACATCAAATTTGTTTTTTTACCGCTAGAACTGAGGAGCATCGTGAGGTCACCGAAAAATGGCTCTCTGACAAAGGGTTTCGATATCATTCACTGTTGATGGGTAAACCCAGAGGGGGAAATTATCATTGGATCGACAATCATGTTGTTAGAGCAACTCGATATTCTTCAAAATTCACGGAACTGGTGAAACGGAACGCAGAAATCGAAGTCTTCGATGACGTATGAAACTGGTATTTTTCTAGAGTCAAAACGGCACAAGCGCGATGCAGCCACCGTTGCCTTCAACAGTCATGCGATGGGGACTACCAAGGGAATTTGGCTGACCATACAATTAGGTCATTGATTATGACTTGTATGCCGAGAAATATAGAGCCAATTAGCATTAATCCAGACCCGTCGACTCCATCCTGCCACGCTCCGTAAGCTATCATCATGAACAGAATATTCCCCACGGAGGCTAATGCCAAAATTGCCACTACCAAGAAAGGCGTCCAAGAGTAAGAGTTGTTCATGTGGAAAATAGTACTATCTATCCAGAACATAGATGGGATCAAGAAAAGTGCGTATGCCAGTAGGAGCCTTTTTGCACCATTGCCGTCGGATTCCCCCCAAGGCCATCTAAAGGAATCCACGACTTTAGCATCTATTTGGAATAATGCGACCCACCAATAAATCAGAAATCCTACTGCTGCAAGGAGCATGAATGGAACAATGTATGTAATCCAGGAATCCGGGATCCCACCCCAAAGAGCGGTCCCATCATCAATTCGAGAAAGGGCGAAACCATAGGAAAATAATACCAGTGGCCCTGCAATAAAAGTGAACGTTCGAATAAAACCGCGGTTGAACTCCACAGACAAAACACAGGACTCAGCTTCTTAATGAATTGCTATGAACCATATCTTGGAAAAGTGATTAGGGCGGTTGATGCCCGAATCATCTTCCCTGGGGAATATTATCCCCCCGAGTATTACGGGTACTTTGTGACGTATACGTAATCCAGGCCTCTATCTTCATACCCATCCGGAAGATAACAATCCGCTAAGCGCTAAAACTCCCCAAAGCACTAGAGGGGGTGCATTCCCTTTCCAGGTCATTGTCATCGGTTCTTTGCCCATCGTATATTCTAGTCCTTGGCTTATACAAACTAGGAACCAGACCCATACGGGTCCAGCAATTACAAGCGCCAGTCTGCCCTGTTCTTCACCGTCCATTCCAAAGGCCAAGTACAGCAAGGTAACTGAAGTTAGAAGCATCCATCCTGCCACCATTTTTGCAGTATCATCTGCCCAATTAGTCGGGAGAATGACTCCCGGCCCCGTATGACCAAGCGTCACTAAAATCAGCCAAATCATTGGATCCAATATTGTGTCTATCATAGGTCTCGGTCTAAATTTAGTCTAATTATGGTTATCATGAAAGTCATCCCCTCCGGTAGTACTTGGGGGCATCATACTCTCTACCCATTGACCTCAATACGAATCACAGTGATCGACTGACCTAGATACCTCTCAAACGCTAGCGTGTGAGCGGTATCGCAGTCATTCGGCGTATCTTGATCCCTCAATCCCGGAGGAGTTCGCTTGCTTGCTTGGCCCACTCGTCCCTCTTGACGCGACCGGGGAAGAACTCGATGGCCACGTTGACCTCCTCCTCTATCTCCGGCGTCATCTTGCTGATCTGTGAGAAAGTGTAGATTCCGAGGGCG
>CACGHY010000028.1 GCA_902573085.1 uncultured Candidatus Poseidoniales archaeon | reverse complement strand
CATCGGAGGAGGGTATACCAGATGGTGGATACTCCGGGACTTCTGGACCGGCCAATGAATGAGAGGAACCAAATTGAGATGCAGGCCATTGCCGCCCTAGAGCACCTAGGCGATGTACTTCTCTTCTTGATAGACAGATCTTCAGAGTCTACAACTCCTATTTCAGAGCAGGAGAGACTCCTGATGGAGGTGAGAGGTCTCCTCTCCGATAGGAGAGTCCTACTAGTTTCATCCAAGTCCGATATAACCGAAGAAGAAAACTCTGCAGATGACCATAGGATTAGTTCAGTAACTGGGCATGGGCTTGAGGATCTTCGCTATGATCTGATTGAGATTATCGATGCGGACAGGGTGGAAGATCCACTGAAACTTCCAGAGAACTGGCCTAGAGAGGATGAAGCAAGAGAGGACTACGATCTAGACGTGCCATGAATGGCCGCAGATTACGCAATAGAAGTTGTGACCTCCGTATGAGGCGGATATCCCGGAAACGTCTACCTCTGAACCACAATTTGGGCACTTGGTCACGCGCATGTTCCCTCCAATCCGAAGGGGTTATTCAACGATACTGAGTATGGTTTACTCTTAGCGACTAAAGCGTTTGAGTAGGTTTCGAACGGGAAAAGCCATCTCCCCAGCCCCCAATAATAGAAGGGCAGCGGTCGCGGCGAGAACTATTTCGACGTAATTGTCCAAGTGGATACTCGCATCCATGTCCACATCCTGCATGGAGAGTCCAGACCCCTCGTATCCTCCCGTCACGAATCTGTATTCCCCAGGTTCCAAACTGAATGTCATCAAACCACCATTATCTGGTCCTCCTACTATGAGATACTTCGTTATCTCCTCCTCTGTACAGGTGGTAAGTCGTGTGGACGGATCAGGAGGACATTCTTCGGCCGCAGATGCGTCTACAACTCCCAACCACCCTCTTTCAGGCTCTTTCCATTCTATCTCCAATGTAATATCAAGTAGGGCGAATGCCGTTGGAACTTCCATATCCTCCAGATTCATCGCCACATTGCACCCCTCATCTCCGTCGGAGCATGGAACAATTGGGGCCTCGCTACTTGTAGTCGGAGCTTGGTATCCAAACAGACTCAGAATCACAATCAAGGCGCACAGCAATCCACATAACATTGGCAGCAGAGAGAGGATTCTGACCATCATGGCAACTTCACTCCTAAATCTCCATTGTTCAACCTGATGCCCCCATGTATATCTGAACTACTAGCATTACTACGAAAACAGCAATACCGAGATACATGATGAAAGAGAAACGCTTCCTCGACTTCTCTCTCCTTTCATACATCCTAACGCAGTTACCATCTCCACAGATAGGGGGGTCGCTTTCCAGAGAAATTGGTTTCCAGCAAACCGAGCAATGTCTATGTGGATCCACGTTGACTCTGGATGATGGCCTTTTCCTCCTCTGGGTCGCAGCAGAATGAGCCTGTTTTGCCGTCCTCTGGGCGGCTTTCAGTATCGTATCCTTTCTACTGGCCATTATGGGATCACCATCGTTCCTTCGAAATCTTCCCCATTTATCGAGGAGGATATTCTTTGAGGATCCCTTCCATCGAGGACATCTAGGGGGAGTCCATTTTCCCTTGCCTCCCCAACTCCAACGGGGTCAACAACCTTAGAAGAACCCGCATCTGAATGATCAGGCGGACCTACGATTTCTTGTAATTCGTCCAGAGTCAACCTGTCAAAGGATTCTGCACCCGGATTCTCCCTTGGGTCTTCAGAGTGAACCTTCGCAACATTCGTTGCAATTATGCACTTGTCGGCTTCGAATTGTACTGCCAATCTGATTGCTACTGCATCAGTGGTATGGCCTGGATCCGTCCCCCCCATTACAACTACGGGGAAATCTGACAATTCATGAACTGCCTCATCGATGCTTTTCGGAATATTCTCTGAAACCTCGACACCTCCTTCTGCAATGGCTTCTCTTACTATTGTTGCATTCAGCCTGGTAGCTGCAATTCCTATTCTATCTAGATGAGATAAGTCGTGGATTACCGATCTGGCCAAATCTATGCCTTCCCGTGCAGGAGCCCCCCCTCCAACTACTAATGCTAGTTTAATGCCGGAGCCTACGCTATTCTTCACCACTCCCACCATATCTTCCAGCCATTTGTGACGCTCCTCCACTTCCGGTCTCAAAAGGCTCCCGCCAAGAGCAACAACAACCGTGGTCATCGTCCATTGGTTGGCACCTTGCCTTTCAATACGTATGCTCTTGCAGCGCTGAAGGGTTGAAATGCCGGCCTTCGTGGCTGAACACGGAGGAGGAGCATGTCCGAGGATCTGGAACTACAGCAGCGCCGACTAAGGCTAAAGAAGAGCCTCAAGGAACTCTCTGAGATGAAAGGCATGGGGACAGAACTAGTCACGGTAGTCATCCCTCCTGAGAAGATGATTAGCGATGTTCGGCATCAACTAGGAAACGAGATGGGCCAGGCTGCTAATATCAAGTCAAAATCAACAAAGAAACATGTTACTGACGCCTTGGAATCAGCCATTTCCTCACTCAACAGGTACAAGACTCCGGGAGAAGGGGGAATCGCCATTTTCGTTGGACACGTCATCGTGGGAAATAACAAGACAAGATTGACATCAACAGTAATCGACAATCCACCTGAGCCATTTTCATCATTCAGATACAGATGCGACTCAACCTTCGAGATCAGCCAATTAGAAGAGATGCTAATCGATCGAACTTCTTACGGGTTGTTCGTAATTGACAGGTCCGAGGCCGCATATGGACTGGCATCCGGGAAAAGGCTGCATTTCCAGGAGCACATCACCTCCCTGGTTCCCTCAAAACACGGGAGGGGGGGCCAGTCTGCTCAGAGGTTCGAGCGTCTTATCGAAGAAGCCGCTCATAACTTCTTCAAGAAAGCCACAGAGAGAGCATGCAATTACTGGCTTCCAATGGTAAATGACTTGAAGGGAATAATCATTGGTGGTCCCGGAGCAACAAAGGACTTCGTAGTGAAGAATGACTATTTCCACCACGAAATAAAGAAACTCATTGCAGAGCCTTTCTTCGACGTAGGTTACTCCAACGAAAGTGGATTGAGGGAATTGGTCCAACGCGCCGGATCTACAATGGATCAGATAGAGTTAGATGTTGAGAGAACAATAGTTGATAGGTTCCTACAAGAGGTAATGCAGGCAAATCCCAAGGCAACGTACGGGGAAGTGATGATCCGCTCAGCACTAGACCAAGGAGCAGTAGAGACTCTTTTGATTTCAGAGGCAGTAACAAAGAGAAGGGTACATTGGATTTGCAAAGAGTGCAGGAATACCTGGAAAACATCACATGACAAATCCTCTGCACCACCGAATTGCCCGGAATGCGGGTCAGCCAAAGTCTTCGAAGACGATGAAAACTCGATGGAATTGATAGATGAACTGACTGTTTTGGCCGGTCACACTTCGGCAAAGGTGCGAATAATTTCTCTCGATACCGAAGAGGGTGCTACTCTGAACACTGCCTTTGGAGGCATAGCGGCACTTCTAAGGTACGCAATTTCGTGAGGTGGTTGGGATTAAGGAATTGATTGACCAATTAAAACCCATATTCTCCAATGCCATGAATTCAATGGACCTACCCGAATCAATATGGCTCCCCCTTCTAGGAAAGGCGACTGTAGAGGATCATGGGGATGTGGCTCTTCCGTGCCACTCTCTGGCTGGAATTCTGAAAAAGGCCCCTCAGGAAATAGCCAAACAGATTTCCGAACTCGTCGCGTCTGATTTGCAATCATTCGCCATCGTTTCATCTATGAGCGGCTTTGTTAATATTACAGCCAAACCAGAATGGCTGTCGAATCGAATATCGATACTACTTGCGGATCCTAGGCTCGGCATTAGTGTCGACCAGAAGAAAACCTTCGTCGTGGACTACTCTGCTCCGAATGTCGCCAAAGAGATGCATGTGGGACACCTTAGATCAACTGTTATCGGAGACACGATTGTAAGGATGCTGGAATTCAAGGGGCACACCGTCATAAGAGAGAATCACGTAGGAGACTGGGGTACTCCATTTGGCATGCTGATCGAGCATCTACTAGATTTGGGAGAAGACCGCGCTGCAAACGAATTAGGAGTAGGGGATCTGGATTCCTTCTACAAACAGGCCAGATCAAAGTTCGTCTCGGATGAAGAATTCGCTAATCGTTCGAGGAGCCGTGTAGTACTACTACAGGGAGGGGATGCTGAGACGCTCCGTTTGTGGCGCATTCTAGTTGACGAGTCAATGAGGTACTTCAACGAAGTTTACTCAATGCTCGGAGTCATGCTTACCGATGACGATATCAGAGGCGAGTCCTGTTATCAAGAACTGCTACCAGAGGTATTAGACAGACTCAGAGAATCCGGAGACCTCGAGGAGAGCGATGGCGCAGATGTCGTTTTCCCGGGAGGTTGGGTTAATCGAGATGGAGAACCCCTTCCAATGATAATTAGGAAGGCAGATGGTGGTTACAACTACAGCACTTCAGATCTGGCGTGCATAATAGATAGGGTTGAGAGACTGGGCTGTGATGGATTCCTGTATGTTGTCGGGACCCCTCAGAAACAGCATTTCGAGATGGTATTCCAAGTAGCAAAGAAAGCCGGTTTCATGAGTCATAATCACCAAGCAGTACACGTAAACTTCGGATCTGTTTTGGATACTGACGGCAAGGTTCTGAAGAGTAGAGAGGGCGAGGTGATAAAGCTCCACGACCTTCTTGAAGAATCAATAAGGCGTGCCGAGCAGTCCATAGATGACAAGAATCCAGATTTACTAGGCAAGGAAAGGGAAGAAGTCGCTCGAGCTGTGGGAATCGGCGCCGTGAAGTACGCCGACCTATCAACCGAGAGGACCAAGGATTACGTTTTTGATTGGGAGAAGATGCTATCATTCGAGGGAAATACTGCTCCATATCTTCAATACGCATACGCCAGAATATCCAGTATCTTCAGAAAGTGGGGAGGCGATAGGGAATCTCTTGCAACGAGCTTCGAATCTCTAATGGAAAGCGAACTTAGCAACCTCAGGAGTGAAGAGATTTTACTTTCTAGAAGACTAGTGGAATTCCCTTCGATTCTAGATGACTCAGTTTCAACTTTCAGCCCCCATAAGCTCTGCAAGCACCTGCATTCAATAGCATCATCTTTTGCTTCCTTTTACGAGAATTGTGGAATACTCAAGGAGGATGATGAGGCAATTTCTCAGAGACGTCTTGCCCTGTGTGAAGTCACCTCTAGAGAACTGAAACTGGGGTTGGAAATGATGGGCATCAATGTTCCAGAGAGAATGTGAATCCAGGCATCTTCAAATTACAGACCCCGTGGCCCCTGTATGGTAAAAGTAGGCGATACGGCGCCCGATTTCACACTAAAGAATACCCATAAGGAAGCAGTAACACTGTCTGATCATCATGGAAAGACCGTGATTATAGCATTTTATCCGGGAGCCTTTACGGGCGTTTGTGACCAAGAGATGTGCTCGTTCCAGGAAAATCTTGCCAAACTAAACGATTGTAATGCAACTGTATTGGGGATAAGCGTTGACTCCCCATGGGCTAATGCGGAGTTCTCTAGAAGATACAACCTAGAATTTGAACTTCTATCGGATTTGGATAGAGTCGTCGTGGAGGCATATGATGCAAAATTCGTCGGATTAGGAGGTATTGACGGCTACGTCAGCGCCAATCGAGTGGTCATAATTGTCGATAGTGAGGGGGTGGTCCAGTATCGTTGGGTAGCAGAAAACCCAGGAGTTGAGCCTGATTACGAAGAGGTTGTCTCTTTCTGCTCCGCTTAGCTCCACGCTAAGTGCCTAACTAGGGACCCATAGATAATCCCAGACACAGCCAAGCTCTCTTCATTGAATCTGTCCATGTTGTCCAAGTAGGTGTGGTACTCCAACGATCCAGAACCATAGCAGAGCATCGCTTTGCCAAACTCGCCCTCCTCTTGATGCACTTCGAAAACGAATGGGGCATGATCTGAATTGTCGGGCATCTGCTCTGACTCTAGTTCTCTCACCATAATGCTATACTTTTCGTAAAGCTCTGGGTGGGAGGATGAGAACTCTTCCACTAGGCCTCTAATATGGCGAACGTCAGTCTTGCTATTACCTTGGAGGACAACCCCTGAGTTCCTCTCAGCATCAACGTGGTTCATATCGAGATTGATGTACAACCTGAGGTTTTCAGCGAGGTCATCCCTATGCTTGTCCACCCACTCCTTAGAACCCCACAGGCCTTCCTCTTCGCCACCCCAAGTGCAGAAGTACACCGTCATCTTCGGATCACCGAGTTCCGAATGAAGAATTCCGAATTGCCTAGCTATCTCCATCACAGTTGCTGTTCCTGCGGTATTGTCCACTGCTCCTTGGCCATTATACACCGTATCGTGATGAGCGCCGATTACAATCAATTGGTCAGTCTCCCCCTCTAGGATTCCGCAGGGAACATGTATGTTCCCATTGTTCTGGTTGTCCACATCGACTTGGAATCCGAGCATACCGCCAGAATTTACAACCTGCTCTGAAATCTGCTCCCCGACGCTTCTAGATACCATCACGAAGCCAATATCGTAGGGCCTCTCTTCGAACTGAGTAATATCTAGAGATTTCGAGTATGGGATACAATCTCCAGCAACCAAATCGTCGCAGTTCTGCCTAGAATTTACACTGATCAATCCTCTGAGGCCGTTTTCCTGAGCCCTCTTCATCAGGACCGTGTTGCTTTCCGTTCCAGCCTGCCCATCCTCCCCATCACGAAGCCATACTAAGCCAACCCCGTTGCTTGCGACGTCCCAGTCCTCAGATTCATTCCCCATTCCGAGATCTACGACCTCAACATTACTGCTGGCAGGAATGTCTACGCTTCCGCTGTATCCCTGAACAACGAAGTCCACGGTATGCTGGAAGCTCGTCTCTTCTCGATTAATATCGGCAACCGTACAGGGGGTCGGTCCCCCGAAAACCCCTCCAAGGGTACCGGAGTTACAAATCATTAGTTCGAATGAATTTCCCATGTAGTACAACGGGACCTCGAACTCCTCTAGAGTGGAAGGAAGCCCGCTGTTTGAGAAGTTGGTCTTAATGGATTGAGCGGCATTCTCTTCTTCGACAGTACCTGAAAGCCTCCCTCCCCAGACTGGATCCCCTAGATTCACAAGTCCCTGGGCATAGGCTCTGGTTTGGTTTGAGTCAAAGTCGATAAGTTCGTATTCAGTGTCCCCACCAACCCAGTTCGAAATCTCCTCTCCATACAATAGCCCGCCTCCTGCCGCCCCAAGAACTAGCATTCCAGCAACCAGGACCGTTGATGACGGCCTATTGAGACCTCGCAGCCATTCGTTCATGTTATCTGTAGCTCAGTACTTTCCAACACTATTGAACCCATTCCAATATAGTACATGGCGGGAGTCAGTCTTCCAATGGGACCTCTTCTCCCGACCATCTTCTACCGATGGAGTGATCAATATCCAATTGGTCTAGAATCCTAGCCACAACGAAGTCAACTAAATCATCGATACTTTCAGGAGAGTTGTAGAATCCCGGACTAGCAGGCAAAATTACAGCCCCCCATTCAGACAGATTGAACATCGCCTTGAGATGAGGGGTTGAGTATGGCGCTTCTCTTGGGACAATTATCAATTTCCTCCTCTCCTTCATGGCCACCAGTGCGCTCCTGGTTGCGAGATTATCACTAATACCAGCCGCGATTTTACCTATTGTGGTGCCACTTGCAGGGCAGACGACATAGGCATCGAATCTAGCGGAACCAGAAGCGGACTTTGCGGCTAAATTGCCATTGTCCTCTAGTATGACTCCTTCCATAGATGCCAACTCACTAGGAGTCATAGAGCACTCTAAATCGAGGTTAATTGCACCAGTGCCGGTCACGATTAGCCTCACAGACCATTTGTGTTCAACCAAGGCTTCGATGAGTCTCACGCAGTACTTCGCTCCGGACGCTCCGGTAAGGGCCACAACCACCTCAGGCATGAGGCTGGGTACGCCACCCTCCATTCAATGGTTTGCTTTCCATAATCAGAGAGATCTACTAAGACAGTCTGCTAGGAACTCGTACTCTTCCACGTGATTGTACAGTTGTGCGGATATTCTGATGTACCTCTTGTTGTGATGCCTCCATGGGAAAACGGGAACCTGTATTCCGAACTCATCTAGCAGAAAGTTGTGATAAGGATCCCCCTCCAAGTTCATCGGCCCCACATCCCCTTCACCCGGCATCTCAACGGCTGCAATAGAGGACACCATTGAGTCCGGTACAGGGGGACTAGTACCTAATGCCCCGCATAAAATCTTCCGCCCTTGTATAGCGAGTGCCCTGTTATGGTCCATTATTTCCTGCCATCCCCCATCCAATAGGCTCCCAAGGAATTTTATTGCGTGAGGAATGCAGAGCCAGGCAGTAGGGTCTTGCGTTCCAGGCCATCCGAACTCATACTCGAATTTCTCCTGATCCGTACCCTCGAAGCTGTGTCCATGGCTGATACTTAACGGCCTTACCAGACTTTTCCTATCTTCTCTTATGTGCAGAAATGCAGAGCCCTTTGGGGTGCATATCCATTTGTGGCAGTTTCCAGTGCAATATGCTACATCCATTGCAATCAGATCAAGCGGGACTATGCCAGGGCCGTGTGCAGCATCCAGGAGAACGTCTACCCCGACTCCCTGTATATCCCGTACTAGTTTCTCGAATGGCATTCTAAGTCCGGTCGCGCTCGTTACCGTATCAATCATCGCGAGAACGGTCTTTCCAGTTACTTTGTCCATAATCAAATCGACCACCTCTGCCTCGTTCTTCACTCTGAACGGAATATCCACCACGACGGTCTTTGCATCCGACCTTTCGGTTACGAAGTCAACAGCATTCCAACAAGCTTGGTAGCTGTGATTGGTAACGATAATCTCGTCACCCGGCTTCAAATCCAGGCTCCTCAGGACTGTGTTTACACCTTCTGTCGTGTTTTTTACGAATACAAGACCTTCCGGATCGGCGTTGATGAATTCCGATAATTTACCCACGGCTCCCTTCATCAGGGGGATGTAATCTCTCTCGAAGAATCTAACCGGGTCACTCTCGATTAGGTTCCTAAGTCTGCTCTGCTCTTCTAGTACAGATACTGGAGTCGCTCCGAAAGAACCGTGGTTTAGGAAGCAGGTTTCGGGATCAAGAATCCAGTGTCTAGCTAAATCGCCCCTTCTGGGTCTACTCAAACTACCATCTCCGGAAACCACTCAACAGGTTCCATGGGAATCCTGCCGAGAACCTCTTCACAGGTCTCGATAAGGCACCTCTCAATCCTGTTTATGTCTATGTCGTATCCTAACTTTGACAGACTAGTGTGCTTTCCTGCTGGAATTCCACAGCATTCTATCCCCTCAACTCGATTGTCCGGGGTATCGATGTTTATCGACATTCCATGCCTGCTAACCCAGTGGAGGAAGGACAGCCCGATCGAGCAGACCTTGTACCCGTCAACCCAGGCTCCCTGCATCTCTGGGTCTTTGTAGGAAGTTATCCCACACTCCTTCAGCGCCTTTATGGCCCAATCCTCTAGGCTTCCTATCACTCTTCTTACACTCTGCTCTTGGACCGTCCACTTTATGATCGGATAAACGACTAATTGCCCCGGTCCGTGCCAAGTCACTCCTCCTCCCCTATCAGTCTCAGTTGTTGGGTAGCCTTCTATCGAGACCTCTTCTCTAACAGCCTTTGGGCCGATAGTAACAACTTCTGGATGCTGAACAAAGATCAGCGTGTCTTCTATTTCCTCCGCAATCCTCTTATTTTGGAGGTCCTTCATCAAATCAAAAATTACGTGGTATTCCACGACTCCACACCTTAGTACGGCGACTCTTCCCATCAGAAACCTCAATTTATGTGGATAGCATGACCCAATGTCTTGAGAACGCTCTCATGGAATGCCTCCGACATGGTGGGATGAGCATGGACCGTCCCCGCCACGTCCTCCAGTAATGCGCCCATCTCTAGTGCGAGAACGAATTCTGAGTGTAACTCGGCTACGTGGCTACCAACGGCCTGAACACCTAGGATGACATGGTCGGATTCCCTAGCAGTCACTCTGATGAATCCGCCAGTCTTTTCCGCTTCAAGACTCAAGGCTCTTCCATTTGCAGCAAGAGGGAACTTTCCAACTATGATTTCCTCGCCCCTTTCTTTAGCTTCATCGGGAGTCAGCCCTACTGAAACAATCTCAGGCTCAGTGAAAATTATCTCAGGAATTGCTATTTTGTCGAACTCCCTCTTGTGTCCAGCAATAATCTCTGCGACCATCTCTCCCTCAGCACTGGCCTTGTGAGCCAGCATGGGATCCCCAGACACGTCCCCAATCGCGTAAACCCCTGGTACTGATGTTCTGCATTGCCTATCCGTTCTGATGAATCTACCTGAACCGTCCATTCTAGCTCCGATGTTCTCCAGACCCCAACCCTTTGTGTTGGGTTTCCTTCCAACGGTGACTAGTACCTTGTCTACTTTCAGAGTGTGTTCAGAGCCATCTTTCTCGAATGTTAATTCGACCTTCCTGGATGCTCCTTTGCCTTTTATCTCAGCACCTCTGGCTAGAGACTCGGTATGG
>CACGHY010000027.1 GCA_902573085.1 uncultured Candidatus Poseidoniales archaeon | reverse complement strand
CGGACGTGCCGGCGGAGTCGCTTATCCGCGCGGAGCCACTGTCTGCGAAGTCTGATGCGCTCGCGACCTCCAGGGTCTCCGCGCCCTCCTCGACGGCGCTCTTCAGCTCCGACGAGGATGCCTCGCCCAGGGTCTCGAAGTCGATGCTGTCCGCCTTGGCCGCTACCCTCTGCAGCTCCTCGGTCTGCTTGAGCGCCTTCTCGTCGAGCATGACGTCCTCACCGAGCAGGATCTTGGCCTGCGTCACCCATTGGTCCCTCTTCACCCGGCCGGGGAAGAACTCGATCGCCTCGTTCACCTGCTCCTCCAGCTCCGGGTCCATGTTGGCTATCTGGCGATAGGTCGTGATTCCTAGTGCGTTCAGCTTCTCCTCCAGGAACGGCCCGATGCCCTTGATCACCTGGAGGTCGTCCTTGACGAGTATAATCGAGGCGGCAGCGAAGGTCCTAGTCACTCCCGAGACGCCGGTCAGCAGGTTCCCGTCCTTGCCGGTCCAGGCGATGACGGACGTGCCGGCGGAGTCGCTTATCCGCGCGGAGCCACTGTCTGCGAAGTCTGATGCGCTCGCGACCTCCAGGGTCTCCGCGCCCTCCTCGACGGCGCTCTTCAGCTCCGACGAGGATGCCTCGCCCAGGGTCTCGAAGTCGATCGAGCTGGCTCGCTCCTTAACTCTGCGCAGCTCCTCCTGCTTCTTCTCCTCTTTGCCAGAGGGCTTGGAAGCTGCTGCCTTGGCGGCCTTCTCTTCCTCCTCCTTGGCGAGCAGTGCCGCTGCTGCGGCGTCCTCGCTGGGCTCGACTCTGACCACCCACTGGAGGTAGACCGAGGCCGATCCGAGCTTGACCTCTGTTCGGTACTCGCCACCCGACCTCGTTCCGGGATGGTCGTGGAAGTGGAGCCTGATCTGGACATGCCCGGCCTCGTCCACCTCGATGTCGCGCGTTCGGGGGAGTTCCCCGTGTCCTCGCTTCGCGGCCCCCTTGACGTTCACCATGGACGCGCGCAGGCCGTTCTCGCCCTGCCTCAGGTCCCTGGCGCCCATGAGGTAGCCAGGCGATATTCCCTTGATCGTGATGGTCTCCTCGGAGAGCACCTTGCCCCCTGAGGCTAGCCCCTCCACGGGCCTCAGAACGAATGGGTCGTCCTTGAGGCCCCAGCCGCCGATGAAGGCGGGCTCGGCCGTGGTGTTGCCCGGCATCGGTCCGGTGACTCCCATGATGACATCCCGCCGGTCTTCATCCCTCAGAAGTATCAGGAACAGGAGGAGGAGCAGTAGGAACGGCCAGCAGCACCACCAGTAGCTGGATATGAATGAGCTATCGCCGACGGCCGACGAGCTTGCGCTGACGCAATCCCCATCCACGACCGTGGCGTCGTCGAGCGAGCTGGGGTCGAGCTGATCCGTTCCGCATGTCGCCTCGTCGTCGTCGGACATGCCATCGCCGTCGTCGTCCGCGTCGGCCTCGTTGCCGATCCCGTCGCCGTCGGTGTCCAGCCACTCAGCAGGGTCCAGTGGGAAGGCGTCCAGTTCGTCATCGACGCCATCGCCGTCGTCGTCCGTGTCGGCCTCATTGCCGATCCCGTCGCCGTCGGTGTCCAGCCATTCAGCAGGGTCCAGTGGGAAGGCATCCAGTTCGTCATCGACGCCATCGCCGTCGTCGTCCGCGTCGGCCTCGTTGCCGATCCCGTCGCCGTCGGTGTCCAGCCACTCAGCAGGGTCCAGTGGGAAGGCGTCAGGGCCAGCCTGGCATACGCCTGCGACCGCTGTCGGACCGTCGCAGTACCCGTCGCCGTCCGTGTCAGCGCTGTTCGAGCCTGTGCCCGTGGCGCTCTCGTCTAGGTCCGGGAGGCCGTCGTTGTCGTCGTCATCGTCCTCGACGAGCCCTCCTGTAATGGAGTCGTAGTAGTCCGGGAGCTCGTCGGGCAGCCCGTCGCCGTCTGTGTCCTCCAGGACCTCGAACTGGAAGGTGGTTCTGACCGAAGTCCCGTCGGTCTGGTTCGCCCACAGGTTGAACGTGGTTTCGCCCGTGACATCCTCTGGCGTTCCAGAGATCACCCCCGTGTTCAGGTCCAGCACCATCCCCGTGGGGAGATCCGGGTAAACCTCGTAAGTCGTTTCGTCTGCTCCAATGCCAGCCGGTTGGAAGCCATCTGTCTGCGAGTTCCTCAACCCGTAGAACCTGCCGACGGAGGGCGACACGAAGGGGTCGTCGTCCGGTCCTGCCAGGCATATCGGCGGGACGGCGTTTGGCCCGTCGCAGAATCCGTCAGAGTCGGTGTCTGGGTTCAGGGGGTCGGTGCCCGTGTCCGAGCCGTCGACGTAGGTTCCGGTATCGGTCTCGATCGCGTCCTCGAGCCCGTCCCCGTCGTCGTCTGTGTCCTCGACGAGGGGCGGGACGGATGTCGAGGTCCCGGTGATCGTGTCCGGCATACCGTCGCCGTCGGTGTCCGCGTGCGCGGACGGGTCTAGTGGGAAGGCGTCGGGGCCTGCCTCGCAGACGCCCGCCACGGCCTCCGTACCGTCGCAGAAACCATCGCCGTCGGTGTCCGGGCTGGTCGGGTCGTGGCCCATCGCCATCTCGTCGAGGTCGGAGATCCCGTCGTTGTCGTCGTCCTCGTCGGCCTCGTCGCCGATTCCGTCCCCGTCGAAGTCGAGCCACTCCGTCGGGTCGAGGGGGAAGGCGTCCGGGCCCGCCTGGCATACGCCTGCGATCTCGATCGGACCGTCGCAGTACCCGTCGTCGTCCGTGTCGGGGTCGAGCGAGCCAGTGGCTGGCTCGGAGGATGCCTCGGCAGCGTCGTCGAGGCCGTCGCCGTCGTCGTCATCGTCGGCGACGAGCCCGGGGGTCGGGCCCTCCGCCGGGTCGTAGTCCCCGGGCAGCTCGTCTGGAAGGCCGTCGCCGTCCGTGTCAGCGAGGCTGACCAAGCTGAACTGGATGTCCTCGGAGGAGGTGCTGCCCGTCGCGGTCATCGTGTAGGCGGTGCTGGGTAGCTCCCCCTCGATGGAACCCGTGATCTCCCCAGTGTCTGGGTCCATCGTGAGGTCGGACGGGAGGGACGGGGATACGGCCCAGGTCGTGGTTCCATCCTGGAAGGGGTCGTGGAACCCGATCGCATCGATCGGCTGATTCTCCACCACGGTGTGCGGGTTGTCCGAGCCCACGCTGAGGTACATCTCGAAGCTGGTCGCCTCTCCGCCCTGTTCCGCGTATATCGTGTAGGTCTGGTTGCTGGCGTAGACCGAGGGCGTGCCGCTGATGGTGCCCCCCCGAGATCCTGATGCCAGAAGGTAGTGGTGGCTCGACCTCCCATGATGCTGGTGGCGTGTAGTTTGAGTAAGTGATCACTGAGGGTTGATGCCCAGCGACCCTCGGCATAGGGCAGTAAACGACGGACTGAGGATTTTGTTCCGCGTACACGGTTCCGACATCATAGTACAGAACATCATCAATAACGAACGAAAATCGATGGCCCGGACTTGCACCGGAACTGATCATTGATGAGTGGCATGGCGTGGGTGAATCTGGGTCGTAATCAGTAGGGTGTGAGGGCATACCGGTATGATGATTTGAAACAAAGTATAGTGATCCGTTTGAAGTGTCATAGGCCCAGAGGTGACCATTGTTTGCCACGTACAAACCTGGATTGCCAAATGGCACGGATGAGCCGGGAAATACATCTCCTGAGAAGTAAATGGTGTCACCGACTAGCAAACTCATTTCTTGCCCCGGGGCGAACCCTGTAAACTGATTACCTGGGACGTCCGTTACCATCCATGCTGTCTCGTTTGTGGTGTTGTAAGCCCAAAGTTCACCGCCGTTGATGTCGTCGTCAAAACCAAAGTAAATCACATCATTAACAACAAGGCGCATATTATTCTGGAAGTAACAACCATCATTGTTGAGGCACGGGAAATTCGGCACTTGCCATGCTGTTTCGTTAACTATGTTAATCGCCCATATGACATCATTAGAGTATGAGTCTTGAGGACCCATTCCCTCGTAGTTGACTCCAGTTGTGTAGATAGTAGAACCGACAGCTCCGAGGTATGTCATCACGTTATGATTCCGCCATGGGTTAGTGTCTGACTGGTCTACATCGGTAACTACCCAATGAGTATGGTTTGACGTGTCATAAGCGACGATCTTTCGATCAAAGGTGTTAGTTCCATTTGTCGTTATGGCATCGAAGTAAATCGTATCGCCAACTACCACGCTGAAATCATCACCTGGAGATGAGGATCGAGAGCCTGGATTGATATCAGCGGCTAACCAAGTAGTTTGGTTGGTCGCGGTGTACGCCCAGAGTTCAGTCGCAACGGAATAATCTTCTCGGCCACTGAAATATAGCGTGTCCCCGACAACCTGGGTCATATGTTGTCCTGGTCGTGCATTATTCATGTCATCAAAGATGTCAGTTACATTCCATGCAGTTTCATTTTGAGGGTTAAAGGCCCAGATCTCGTTATGATTAACATCGCCATCATAAGCATCAAAATACAGCACTCCGTCCATAACCTCTGTGAAATATTCTGCGATAAATGAAGGCGAATCTGTATTCGGTCGGATATCTTTGACGAGCCAGGTCGTGTTTGTCAATACATCATGCGCCCATAATTCTCTTCCATTAACCCCATCGTCTGCGTCGAATATTATCGTATCACCAATCAGAACTGACATTCTTTCTCCAGGCACACTGTCGCCATCGGGATTAATGTCTGCTACTAGCCATGACATGCCTGTATCAATGCTGTATGCATGGAGCTCATGACCTGCCGAATTATTCCCTATCCCATCCATGTATATTGTGTTACCATGAGGGATTGCCATATGTTCCCCGCAATCACAGAATATGTCCTGATTATCCCACCAGATTGAGCCGTTTCCTGTTACGTTTACAGGTCCTGGTTGAGGTCCATCTTGTGAGGCATAGGAGAGGGAGATTGGAGTCATTGCCTCGCCGAGCTGCAGTTCCGCACCTTCGACATTCGAGGTGATCGTCCCGGTTTGGACGGCTCGCTCGACGTCGAGGGAGCCCCGCTCAATCCCCTCTGCGTACCCGGCCTGCGCCATGGCTACTATTAGGAGGGACAATGCGATGGCCTCCCCTACGCTCTTTCCCTTCCCACTCTCGTAAGTACGCAGTTCACTATTCACGGGGCCGCCGGGTGTTCATCGGTTTATTAGCTCATCTAGGACACATGGGCGCATCAATGGGTAGCGTTTGAGAGGTATCGAGGTCAGTCGATCACTGTGATTCGTATTGAGGTCAATGGGTACCCTCTGACTAGCCCATGACTCAATGGAATCTCAGTGGGTAGGATAATTGACGTCTGCATAAGATAGGGACAAAATAATAAATTTAATTCCAGTAGCCGATTTATGTATTGCCGAGTCAATCAAATCAAGTACGACGCCTCAAGGAAAGACGAAGTCATTGAACTCTTGGAAAGCCAACGTGAGACCATGATGGGGCTTACTGGCATCCAATCAGTTTACACAATCGAGATAGCCCCAGGAGAACTTACAAGCATTGCAGTATATGACACAAAGGAAAATTTTGATGCTGCCACTCCCGAGGTAGGAAAGATCATGGGTGGTTTTGCTGCTTTCTTCACTGCTCCTCCAGTTGGAAACGAAGGACCAACCATCTTCAATTTCTGAGCTAGAGGTTTCAATGGGTAGCGAATGAGTCAGATTGAAGTTTCCAAGCCCTATCCAGATTCATGACACAATGGAAGATCACATTTGTGATTGCCATAATCTTGTTCAGTATGGGTTTACCGCTTCTTCTTGTAGGGTACGTTTCAGCAGGCGAGGACGCTATCGCAATGATAGCTCCGGGCTGGATTTTGATTGGGGTTGGCGCATTCGTGGCAATTGTTGCCGCCGCGATAGGAATGGGGTTTGGAAAAAGGGCAACTACTTCGGAGCAGGACCCGGCGAGCAAGAATTGGTGGGAGGTCTGATGACGCAACATTATCCCAACGAAATAATCCTAGTGGTAGTATGAGCCGAGTCAGACCCTACCATGTGTGTCGCATACTGGCGCAGGCACGAGTTTCGGACTGTCTTCAAACGGTAGATGTGCCCTTCGAGAATTGGATCAGGAAATTCCACATGAGCTCGTAAGTCGGCTCTCCACCAACCTCACTCGGCCAGTTATGATCCCAAAACTGAAGACCATAGTGCTCGATTATCACATCATCCATGCAATCATTGTGTACGATATGCTCCTCAGTAAGGCTTGTCTCCACAGAGTTTGCTTGGCAAGAAGACTTTGCAGCCCAGTAATCGATTAGATTTGGGACCTCACTCATCGTCCCGACTCCCTCGTGCTCGCCATCCTTCCACTCCCAATCCTGGTGATAGTAGATGATGTAATCCAACTTACCGTGAATGTGCAATATGCCGATTCCTCTCGCTATATCGCAGGACTCTGGATTTACCGGCATCGTCCCAGCGAATGACGCTGTGGCGGCAAACCTGTGATTAAGTTGGCAAGCTATCTCATAGGTGAACATTGCACCGAGAGAATAACCAATGGCGTACAGCCTATCTTGATCTATACAATAGGACTCTGACAACTCATCGACGATAGCCTCGGCGAAATCGTTGTCTTCCTCCGAGGTTGCAGCCGTATTGAGGAACCATTCCCCCTCTGCTGCTGTCCTGTCTTGCTCCGCAATGGCGTATGCCATGACGAACTTCTCCTGCTCGCCCAACTGGTCGAACTGCTCTTGTTGGGCGAAGTCCTCCTGCGAGTCGGTGCCTCCATGAAATGCAATCACCAGTGGTAGACTGGTTCCCGGTTCCGAGCTAGGGGCAGAAAGCCTGAACTCTCTTTCAACTCCATTGACCTCAATCGAACTCAGAGACTGAGTTATTGGGGAAGAGGGAATCAAACATGGGTCTTCCAATATCGGAAGGACCAACATGTCATCGCTGGGTTCTTGCTCACCTCCCAAGCACCCACTAATCGTAGAGGATGCGAATAGGAAAATAATGAGAATCCTATGGTTCATGGGCATTTGTATCCTATTTTTATTGATAAACCCTTATCGAAATAGACCGTACCCCTGTGACCACTATTCCTCATTGGTCTCACTTTGAATACCGGCTCATGAAGTCCCATGCAATTTGAGAGGCATCGATGCCCGTCGGATTGCCAGTAAGCAGGGCTTGGAAAAAGGGATCATCAGCACCATCGTAGTCATTGAGATACGGGTTGTGCTGGGCATAGTTCATCGTAAACAGAACCACCTCTGTGTCATTCTCACACCCGGTGAACTTCTTGATTGAGTAATCCCATTCAACCTGTTCGAAGTCAGGTGCGATTCCAGGACAATCGTTGGCATCTGCCCACCAGTACAGGTTCTGTATCGCCCCCTCATCGCCCTCAAGTGTCCCAGCCACTTGCAAGGATGCTGTGGAGGAGTGGCCGTAGAGCAGCAGCTGGTCCGAAAGGCCATGAATCTCCATGATAGGGACAGCAGAGTAATCCGGATGCACTGGCTCCTCGGTATATCCTGACATGCAGGCGATAGCTGTTATCCTGTTGCTCGCGACGCTTGCCATCTCCTGACTCATGTAGCACCCGTTGCTCCATCCGGTCATGTACACTCTGTCACCGTCCGCGGACCTATTCTCGATGATTGTGTCAATAAGCTTGAGCAGGAAGCCAACATCATCCTCTTCGCTGCAGCACCAACCGAAGTTCCACCCCCAGCCGATACCCTCGGGGTGCACCAGTATCACGTGGTCTTCATCGGTAATCCGAGGATAATCTGAGAGATCGTCCTGCAATTCCACAGACACGCCCCTTCCATGCATGTCTATGAGTAGGGGGCAGGAGTCATACAGGCAGAAATCCAGTGTCGCGGTTTCCGGGACATGGATGAGCCAGCACCTCTCCTTTCCGTCGTGTTCGAAACAATCTCTGCTGTCAATCGCCCCATCAACAGGTGCTTGGTCCGAGGGATCGAAGGTTTCTGGATCGCCAGAAGAAACGCAACCGCTCATTGAGGCTGACAAAAGTAGAGATGAGAGTAAACCCGCGAGAGTAGCACTTTGCATGACCTTGCTAGGGAATGCCCCTCTATGACCTATGCGTAAAATCGGGTAGCCTTCATTACGCATTCATCGTCATTAGACCGAATACTAATCGAGAATAGTGCCGGGAAAAGGGTTATTTGGAAACAATGAATCTGAATTATATGACCGCAGAAGATGCAGTAAACCAAGTAATAGAAATGTACATTGAAAGTATGGAGAAGTCGAGTGGCGACATGGTAACAGAGGCATTCCACGAGAATGCGAAGGTCGTGGGATATCTCAATGGGGATTTCCTACAGCTTTCAACATCTGATTTCGCGGGTTTTGTTTCAGCCCAGGAGCCCGGGACAGTTGAGTTTGAAATTCTGTCCTGCGAGGTAAACGGCGACACGGCGACAGCGAAGGTCAGAGACAAGTATCTCGGGATATCTTTCTTGGACTCTTTGTCCCTAGTAAAAGAAGGCGACAAATGGTCAATTTACAACAAGCTCTTCCACGTAGAGGCTTGATCAAAGGATGAAAAACACAAGGATATTTCTCCGGCATCGATTAGGGGGCTCTGGTCTCGATTTATCCTAAATGGGTTCTACAAGAAATTCATCACTTTCTCTGCAACCTTTTGATCCCTCAATATCCTCCTATGCCCGAGCCCCTCAGTCATATACAATACAGAATTTTTCATATCACCATGGAGAGTAATCGCGATCTCTTTCAGCGCCTCCTTGTCATCCTCGCAATGAACAATCAGAGTATCCATCCCTATTTGTTTAGAGAACCGATCCAAGCCAAACTCCCCGGGGCTGGAGCCGTATAGTGACTCAGCGAGGTCAAACAACCTATCTGCATAATATTCCTCATCCAATCCAAAAAGGCCGACAAAGGTCTTGAACATCGGTTTGATTTCATAGACGCCCGGAGATATTAGAACTAATTTCTCGAAAGTAGCTCCAAGCCTTACAGCGTTGAGCGCTGCTACGCCCCCGAACGAGTGGCAGAGAATCGCATGATAGGGGCCTCTAGATTTCGTGACCTCAGATATCAGATCTGTAATTTCTGGTAGGTTTGTGGTACTCCTCGTCGACCTTCCGTGGCCTGGAAGATCGAAAGCCGTAATATCATAACCATTATCGGAAAGCAATTCAATTATCCGGAAAAATTGGCTTGACCTCCCATTCCAGCCATGCACAAAGAGTAGCTTTTTGCCGTCGTTTGGAATCCGATAAAGCATGATTTCCTTGTTTGTAGATTTCGCCTGTATCTTTTCCTGCTCGGTCTTTTTGTAAAACTCAGCCTCTCTTGATGGTGTTTTGAATTTGATCGGCCCACAGAAAATTCTCCAGAGGAAACGAGTTGCTAGCCCCTTGGAACAGAAATCTAGTAATTTTGCGAAAGAGGTCAGCAACCAAGGCAGCCTGTAATGTGCAGCAACCGATACTTTTTCTGGCTCCATGGATTAAAATTATCGAATCAGTATTTGACTTATGCTCAAGGAACATCACTCTGCATACGGGCATCCTTCAATACTCATGTTAGCGCGCCCAACCAAGACGAGATCTCATCCGAACACCTATCCGGACATTCGAAGTGGGGGTTATGGCCGATATTTGGAATTACAACCATGGTAGAGTTGGGCAAGTGAGAGTCATACCAAATTCCCATACTCTCAGGGCAAATTGAGTCTTCTTTGCCCCAAATCAACAGGGTATTTGTGGCGATTTCCCTGATATCTGCCGGATCTAAAGCGTCCCAGGTTTCTCTGAATTCCTGGAACATGGCATCCATATTGCCTGGGTAAATCGAGAAATCCCACATACGATCAATCTCCTCGTCTGTTATTGACGACCCGTCAAAAACCATGCCTTCTAGGGATTTTTTTGCCATGCTTCTAGACCAAATGCGTCTTATCAAGAAACGGCCGAATGGATTCTTCATTGCTCTGAGCGCCATGGGCGGTGATCTATCTTCCTTGGCCGGCGCTCCACTCGCGGACACGAGTACCAGGTTGTTGACCCTCTCCGGTTTCTCCAGGGTGTATCTGGCCGAGATTCGCCCCCCCATGGAGTGCCCAACCAAAACAAATCGATCTATTCCTATGTGGTCGACAACCATGGATAAATCGGACACGTAGTTCTCGATTCTGTAATCGTTGTCTGGTGCCGGCCCGGTCAAACCATGTCTACGTAAGTCGAATCTGATTACTCTGAAACTTTCAACTAGGTTTTTCACTATGTGATTCCAAGCGTGCAGGTCCTCAGTGTGACCGTGTACAAGGACAATCGGTGGAGCATCGGGGTCGCCCTCGTCTCGGAGATGGACATTGACTCCATTTGACAGCCTGATGAACTGCGAGGGCGGGGGGCCGTACTTCGCCTTCAACTCGCCTACGTCCCCTCTATCCGGACCGAAGATTAGTGACCTGATCGCCCCCATACACTCTATGATGGATTAATTCGATTTCAAAATATTCCAATCCTAGCGAAGATGAGTTGCAAATGGATCATCTGCGACCGCCGGAGCGACCGCCGCCCCCGGATCTGCCTCCACCGCTTGAGCGGCTCCCTCCGCCGGAGCTTCCCCCCCCTCCGGATCGGCCTCTGG
>CACGHY010000026.1 GCA_902573085.1 uncultured Candidatus Poseidoniales archaeon | reverse complement strand
GGCCCTCTTCTCGCTGATCTGCCTCGGAGTCGCAGGCGGCATGATGTACACCCTCCACAGGTACCCTGAGTGGCACGTCGTAAACACCGTCGGGGTCCTGGTTGGCTCCGGGGTCATCGTGATGCTGGGGATAGCCTTCGTCCCGGTGCTGATCATCCTGTTCATGGTGCTGGCAGCGATCTACGACCACTGGGCCGTCAACGGCAGCAAGCACATGCTCGAGCTGGCCGACACGATGATCGACCTGAAGCTGCCAGTGCTCCTCGTCGCCCCGAAGGACACCAGCTACACCTTCTTGAAGCAGGACGGGGACATCAGGGAGGGCACGGAGCCGAGTCCCGTGGCGCCTCCGGAGGGGGCCGAGATGGTGATGGCGAAGCCCAAGCAGAGGGACGCGCTCTTCATGGGCCTTGGGGACGTCATATTCCCGGGCATGCTGGTGATCTCCTCGATCACATTCCTACCCGAGATCGGCCCAGTCGTGTTCGACTTCTGGGGAGACCCCTCCAAGCCCGTCCACCTGGGCCCGATGCTGGTCGGCATGGGGACATTGTTCGGGGGCCTTCTCGGATACGCCGCTCTGATGACCCAGGTCGCGAGGGGCAAGCCCCAGGCGGGGCTCCCGCTGCTGAACGGCGGGAGCATACTGGGCTACCTCGTCTCCGGAGCCATCGCCATCGGGGTGGAGAACCTCTGGCAGGACATAACGTTCTGAGCGATCCCCTCCCAATGATTTGAAGTCAGGAGGCCGTGCCAAAAGGCCGATTACGATGCTAGACATGGCGATGTTCAGGGAGAACGCCGACGCGATCAGGGCCGACCACGACAGGAGGGGGATCCCCCACGACAGCATCGACGAGGTCATCAGGCTGGACGAGGAGTGGAGGAAGGCCCAGTACGACGTCGACCAGCTCCGGCGCAGGAGGAACGAGGCGGCCAGGGGCATAGCCGATGCGAAGAAGTCGGGGGACGAGGACGCTGCCAAGGCGATCATGGACGAGGTCTCTACCATAGGGGCCCAGATAGACGATCTCACAGCGCACTCCGAGGAGTGCCTCGCCACCAGGGACGCGCTCAGGATGAGCATCCCGAACATCCTGCACGAGGACGTGCCGGTGGGGGAGGACGACCAGAAGAACACGCTGCACAGCCTGCACGGCGAGAAGGCCGAGCTTGCCTTCGAGCCCAGGAACCACAACGAGCTCATCGAGATGAACGGCTGGGTCGACCAGGCCAGGGGGGCCAAGGTCGCTGGCAGCCGGTTCTACTTCATGCAGGGCGACCTCGCTCGCATGGAGATGGCCCTGCAGCAGTACGGCGCGGACTTCCTCATGGAGCGGGGCTACACCCTGGTCCAGCCCCCCCTGATGATGAACAGGGAGGCGTACGAGGGGGTGACCGACCTGAGTGACTTCGAGACCGTGATGTACGGCATAGAGCCGGACAAGTACTACCTGATCGCGACCAGCGAGCACCCGCTGACCGCCATGAGGATGGACGAGGTCATCGAGCCCTCCGAGCTGCCGATCAAGATGGTGGGCGTCTCGCCCTGCTTCAGGAGGGAGGTCGGCGCGCACGGCCTCTCGGACAGGGGCATATGGAGGGTCCACCAGTTCACCAAGGTCGAGCAGATAGTGATCTGCGACCCCGAGGACTCCTGGGACCACCACGAGGACCTGCTCACGAACGCGGTGGACATGTGGGACAGCCTCGGGCTGCACTACAGGGTGGTCAACATCTGCACCGGCGACATGGGCACGGTCGCAGCCAGGAAGTACGACCTCGAGGCCTGGCTGCCAGGCGCTAACGCGTACAAGGAGGTCGTGTCATGCTCCAACTGCACCGACTACCAGGCGAACCGGCTCAGGATGAGGTACAGGACCTCGGAGGGCAACTCGGCCGTCCACACGCTGAACTCGACGGCGATCGCGACCAGCAGGGCGCTCGTGGCGATCATGGAGCAGAACCAGCTGGAGGACGGGACAGTGTCAGTCCCGGAGGTCCTCAGGCCATACATGGGCGGGAAGGAGATCCTCGAACCGAAGCCTCACATGTAGACGCTATCAGATAGCATCCGCAAATTTTTTTCACGACTCGTTGTTTTTGCCTGAAAATCCTTCGAAATGATGTCTAATGTAATCCCATTGTGTTGAGGGGGACATGTTCTCTGTGGTGTCTGCAATCCTTGCAAAGAATAGTTCTTTCTTCCCGTATTTTGTATCTTTCTTTGTGTTTGTGTAGCACTGCTGGCCCAGCTTCCTGGGAAGTGGTTCCACATCAATCCGACAGATTAGTTTGTCTTCAAAAGTGGGGAACGAGATTGTGATATGATACATTGAATTCGTATTACTGTAGGCGTTCCTAAATATCTCAATTAGAGAGTGTTGAATCCCCTCCTCATCCTTCTTTCTTGTCCACCTGAAGTCTGGCTCTATCCCCAGGACTTCAGCGACGGCGTCACCCGATGAGCGAGGTTTATCTTTAACGCCAATAAGAAGAGTTCCCCCTTGTGTGTTTAGGAATGCTGCGACTGTTTTTACAACCGAATCTTCTAATTCGAGCATCGGGGACTTCTGTTCGGAAACAGGTACTCCGGTCACTCCATGGTATTGTGTCCAAATTGACGATTTGAATTCTAGTGTTGGCGATTCATTATCCATCAATAAGTTCAGTAATGAATTTTCTACTCGGTCTTTCTTTTTTTGTTCCCTTTGAATCTCCAGAACAAAATCGAAGAACGCCTGTAACCCCACTGATTGTGTTTTTTCTCCAGTTCTGAGGATAGTTTCATCTGTAGAATTTCTCTCTCTTGCATGGATAAAAGCTGTCATCAGTAAAAGCAGTATAATTCCTGCATCACAGTATAATTCCCCCCCATCTATAGAGAATAAACACCCAATCCCCAGGCCAAGTGGCGAACCTATTAACCAACTGATAGTTTCCGAATTCTTCGAGGATGAGAGGAAGTAGTGTGGGTCTGAATTTACTGGGAAAACTATGATTTCTCCTTCGCTGAAATTAGAGAATTTTAATGCTAGATTGTATAGAATTATTGGTGGTAAAAATATCAATACTCCTTTCCAATCTCCTGTTGCATTGATCCAATTCGGCCATTCTGAATTTTCTCTGACGAAAAGGAAAAGCCCCAGATACAGGATGTTGATTATTAGCAAGAGACGGAGAAAAATGACCTCTATTTCTTCCTCCTTATCTCTCTTTTCGATTTTCGCGAGTTGTTCTGATGAGTAGGTTATCATTGAGTATTGACTTCCGTCTGACGACGGGGCTGAGTTTTCCTGCATCTTTCCTATAGCCCCATCATCGAAAACCACCAATGATGTTTCGACCTCAGCCAAATCCAACTGGGCTAAAGGAATCCTGCCGGAGGGGCCTTTTGGGAGGTCAACTGGCTGTGCCATAACCCCCGATATGCCAGTGTGTGATTAATTCAGCGATTTTTTGAAGTAAAGTTCTGATTCAATGCAAAGCTTTGACTTCGAGTTCCTGGTGCTCAGATTCCTGGATATAATTTCGAACAGATTTGGCCAGGATGTATGAGAATAAGGGGGGCACTGATTGACCGATCTGGTTGAGGGCTTTCGCATCTGACCCTGAGAATCTGAACCAATCCGGGAATCCCTGGAGCCTAGCCGCCTCACTCACTCTCAGCTTCCTTCTCCTTCCATCCGGCATAACCAGGCGAATCATGTCGGAAGTGGAACCAGAGAGGTTCCTACAGGTGAGGGTCCTGGCGGGGCGGTCTAGATGGAGGTCGCGGGGAGTCTTCAGCTGACACTTCTCCTCATAGCTCTGGATGTACCTGTCCTCCGAATCAGTGAGGTATGTGGCTCCCTTTGGAGCATACTTTGCCGCCATACCAAGAGCATCCATGACCGTGAATACCTTGCCGGACTTCTCCGGGAACGAGAAACCTCCTCGATGGCCCACGATAAAGACCCTCTCACGATTCTGTGGGACTCCGTAGTCAGACATTCTGACTATCCTCTGATTTACCACGTAATCGAGTGCTTCGAGCTCGGAGATGACATGATCAAGGTAGTGCCGGTTCTTATCGAAGGATAGTCCCTTCACATTCTCGGCTATGAATATCCTGGGCCTCACCCGGTCCACGCATTTGATGAAAGCAGGAAAGCCGTCCCTCTTGTCGTACTCTCCGAGATTCTTCCCCGTTTCACTCCAGGGTTGGCAGGGTGGTCCCCCGATCACGATATCCGCTTTTGGGTACTTTGTTTCCAAATCCAGGAAGGTGACCTTGCACTCGCCCGATAGGTTTTGATTGTAGGTTTCTGCATATGTTTCATCCATCTCATACCCTATGGTGTCGAAACCAGCAGCCTCGAACCCCAAGGAAAGTCCCCCGCATCCAGCGAAGAGGTCTATCACGAGGGGACCTCTATTTCCTTCAGGCTTGACCAACTTTGCCAGCAGGGATAGGTAGTCCTGATTCGAAGACCTGAGTGCGAGACCCTTCACATTCCAACTTTCATAAAGTAGGCGTATAATGATTCATACTACCTCGGTGAAAGTGAAATACAGTTCATAAACGCCTGGGCCCATCCTGAGTTACGGTGGAAACATGGGCTTAGATGATTTGAGCGGAGTGCTGGACTTCCATTACTCCTCGATGAGTGATGACGTGGTCTCCAATCTCTACCGGCCATGCCTCCGTAACTCGTCCTTGTACAGGCGTGGAGTGGGCTTCTTCCGCTCCAGCGCATTCAGACTGATGGGTCGTGACCTAGTGGAGTTCTGCCTGAAAGGAGGTAGGATGGAGATCCTGACCTCGACCGACATCGACCCCAAGGATCACCAATCGGCCATGGAGGGCTATGAGCTATCCTCGTTCTATGGGACTCTCGAGGAGATGCTCGATGACGAGGTGATGAGGGAGCCGACGAAGCTCCTGTGCGCACTGGTCGCAACCGGACATCTGACAATCAAGATCGCGGTAGTGCCGGAAGGGGGGATCTACCACGACAAGGTGGGCTACTTCCAGGACTCTTCCGAGCCACCCAACATCGTCGCCTTCTCTGGCTCGGGTAACGAGACCTTCTCCGCATTGAGAGGGGAAGGAGGGAACGTCGAGCGCTACGACGTGATCTGGAACTGGGACGACTCATGGGACGTGCACGGCAGGAGGTGGAAAGAAGGACTGGATGAGGACCTGAGGGGAGAGTCCCGAGGCTTTGAGGTCCTGGACTTCAGTGAAATAGAACCGAACTTCCTCAAGAAGCACTCGATATCAACCGAAGTATCCGATTACCTAGAAGAAGACGATGCTGTGAGTCTTGAGACTCTGCTGCCACCCCTCAGGGATCACCAGAAAGAGGGTCTCCGGAAGTGGAAGGAAAACGGTTGCATGGGAGTTCTCGAGCATGCTACGGCATCGGGGAAGACAATCACCTCCTTGTCAGCGATCGAGGAACACCTGAATGGCGGTGGAAACGTGGTCGTCCTCGTTCCGACCAGGATTCTTCTGAGGCAATGGAACAATGAGATTTCCAGATATATGCGGGATCCTGTCATAGGGAAAATCGGAGATGGTTACAAGGAAACTGAGATGCTGAACATTATGAGAAGAAGATCAGGGGAGGAGCAGTTCATTCTGCTGTCAACGATCAGGAGCGCTAGCTCCGGCAAAGTCGGTAGGCGCATGAGGAGACTTATCGATGACCCCGGCTCTGGGGTACTGCTGGTCGTGGACGAGTGCCACAACATCGGATCTGAGGGGAGTGCTGGGCTTTGCGCTTCCAGGCCACAGAAGTCCCTGGGCCTGAGCGCCACTCCAGAAAGGATGGGCGACAGAGAAGGAACAGCCAGGGTCTTCGGACTCCTTGGACCTAGCGTACACAAGTTCGGGCTCGGGGATGCGATGCGCCACGACCCGCCCTTGCTCACACCCTACGAGTATCACATCAGAACTGTCAAACTCACTAGAGGGGAGCAAGAAAGTTTTGATGAACTCAAGGCCAAGATCTCGAAACTCTACGCCATTTGGACCTCCAAGGAGGAGCCAGAGAAGTCGCAGGTCAAGGGGAGCATGGAAGTTCTGATTTTCAAAGCCCGCAGGATAATCAGGGGCGCTTCCGGTAAGCTGGATGTCATGACAGAGATCGTCAAGGAACACTTCAGAGAGGGTCAACACTGGATAATCTACTGCGATACAGAAGAAATGCTCTCGCAGGCGGACGAAAGAATCAGGGAGATGCAAATTGTTCCTTGGGAATATACATCCAAGATGAACTCGTACAGTAGAAGTCAGACGCTCTCTTCCTTCGAAAGAGATGGGGGGCTACTCATTGCTATGAAATGCCTGGACGAGGGAGTAAACATCCCTTGCATAAGCCACGGCATGGTCCTATCCTCTACCACGAACCCTCGTGAGTTCATCCAAAGAAGAGGAAGAATGCTCAGGAAGTCTCCAGGCAAGGAAATCGCCCACATATTCGATGCCTTCGCACTACCAGATAAATACGCCGAGAACACCGGATTTCTCCTCTCAGAGATCCTCAGAGCCAAGGAACTAGCCGAGGAAAGTGAAAACAGAATCACCAATTTAATCGATATAAATCTACTAATAAGGGAGTTTGGGGTGACGCACATACCAGAACTTGAAATGGAGATAGGGATCAATGATTGATGCAAAGCAAGAGATCATCAATACTATACTGGAAAAAACCCAGGTTCATCCTTTGCTATCGAAAATAGGAGAAGAAGTAGTACTGGAATTGATCGAACATCTTTTCGAGTCACAATTCAAGCCCGACGAAAACAAGACGAAGAAGTTCATCGATGAGAAAATCGCTGAGATCGCGAGCGAACTCGTAAGGAAAGAGACGGTTGGTGAGTAGCTTGATTGTAACCAAGGTCGTTTTGCACAACTGGCAGGGCTACCATGGAACTGCGGAATTCAACTTTGACGGTGCTTCGGGAAGATCCAGTGCCTTCATTTACGCAGACAACACTGTTGGGAAAACTGCCTTCTGGGAGGCCTTTCAATTTGTCTTATTTGGCACCGTGGAAAGGAGGAACATGACAAGAGTATACAAGCCAATTATTGCGGAAAATTCCGGGGACCACCCACTCTTGAATACCGACGAGTACGGAAAGGTCGGTTCAAGTTTCTTCGTAGAGGTTTTCTTCTCACATGAAGGCTCCAAATACAGGCTATATAGATCGTACAAATCTAGATTTGAAAATAAGCCAGTAAAAAGACCCAATGATCTACGTCAAGATGTTATTCTAGAAAATCTCAACGAGAGAGGAGACGGAAGGCACATCGCAAACGAAAAAAGGTGGATAAGGGAGAATATTCTGCCTGAACGGCTTTCGAAATTCTTCCTCTTCGACGGTGAAAGACTAGAGGAATACGAAGACCTGATGGCAGACGATGATGACATCGATCTAAGGGCCGACATAGAGGATATTATACGCACCCCGATACTTAGCGAAGGTGCTATGGCTTTCAATAAATCATCTTCAAGGTTCAGGGTTAAACAAGGCCAGGCGGATGCTGCGATACAAAAGAACCAGAAAAAGGCGAAAGAGTTTGAAAAACTCAGCAAGGATCTGAAAGGAGCAGAAAATTCACTGAAGAAGCTCAAAGCAAAAAAATCTGATTTTCTGAAGCAAGTAGAGGAAATCGATCAATGGTTACGGGAAAACAACAATACGAAGGAAGCAGTGATCAGACTGGATGGAATAAAGAAAGAGATTGCGAATGCTGAGAAGGCGGAAGATGGATTCAGAAAAGACATCACAAGAGAGATGAGGGGTGCTTGGAAGATAATCATCTCACCGATGGTAAAACAATCCGAAGATATGCTGATCAAAGAGGAGGAGGCCCAGAAAAAACACCTCATGAGAATGGGAGGTATCGAAGAGAAAATCAAGCATTTAAGGCACGAGATGGAAGGAAAAAAATGCCCATCCTGTAATAGAGCCAGAGAACCCCCAACAACCGATAGAGTGAAAGAAATAAAAATCGAAATTTCGAAGCTAGAGACGGAATTCGAAAAACACCAAAATAGCTCCAGATACCCCACACAAGAACAATACACCATGAGAAAAATAGCACTTAATTCGCTAGGAACACAAGAGTCTGACTTGAAAGTACTATTCGAGAAAGAAACCGCCCTCATGGCCGAGATCAAGAATCTGATAACGGCAAAGAAGGCCAAGAAAGCCCAAGAGGAAGAACTCACCGAGGAGAAGAACCAACAGGTGAAATCCAAATTATCTGAAAAGAGCAAAATCCAAGGAAAGATCGACCAGAATTCCTTAGACGAGGGCGCTATGATAGTGACCATCGATGGATTTCAAAATGAAATGAAAGAATTCACAGATGCTCGAGGTAAAGACGTTAGCGAACCGGGGAAGCTCAAGAAATTGAGAAAGTCGGCAGAAATCGCAGATGCACTGAAGGTTGTTTTCAACACCTCTCTGGAAGAGTATCGAGAGATAATGAGAGATAAGGTGGAGAAAAGGGCATCAGAAACCTTCTTGCAGATTTCCAATAACAGAAAACATTACGATGGTTTGAGAATCACCGAAAAATATGCTGTGTCAATCATCAACAAGAAGGGCAAACGTGATGCAGGAAGTCAAGCCCAATCACTGGTGATGGCCTACTCAATTATTGAGGCACTTTCCTCATGCTCAGGATTCGAATTTCCCCTGATAATCGACACACCTGGTAGAGGACTGGCAAAGAGCAATGTCTCGTCGGTATACGATTTCTTCATTGATTCCGAAAGGCAAGTAATCTTCCTCCCCAACGATTTGGAACTCGATCCCGATGAGGGTGATAGGAAGTATGGAAATAAGGTGGCTGCAACATACGAACTCGTAAAAATTGATGATGACAGGACGAAGGTAGTGAAGAGAGAAGTTGCGAATCTGAGGTGAAGAGATGGAAGAAAATAGCAGTAAAGACGTAATTGACTTGGTTTTCGATAGTAAATTCCGAGACCTAAGGGATGCAATCGCGGAGAAGTACTTCAAGGGTAGCGCGAGAGATACCTGCCTATTCGCTCTTTCACTGGGAATCAGGTTCAACAGACGCGCTCCGAGAAAGAGCTGGTCCAAACAAAAGCCATTATCATGGACGGATCTAAACAGGCTAAAGGCTGACATTGCTGACTTCGAAGTATTGTTCGACTACATGGACCTCGATGACGGCAAAATGAGCACCAAGGAGAGAATTGACGAGTTCGTAACGGGAGGGTTAATTTTCATAGAGGAAAACGATATAGTCGAGGATGGCTCACTGGTAGAGATAATCCTAGACTAATTCAATGCCCAAATCCCTCGATCACTATGGTCTGCCGGTTGCAAAACGCCGTCCTTCCTGAGTGAAGTCCCAGCCCACCTCATCGCATACTGCCAGCGATAGAACATGTCTCCGTTATCCCTCATTTCCTGCTCGTGTTCCTCCCATATCCACTTCGAGATGTCGATCATCGTCGCAGCTCCACCATATCTCTCGAGTGCCTCGACAATCCACCGCTTCAGCAGCTCCGACTCACTCCTTTTCGTCGGCCTTGGAGAGATGGACACTGGTGATTGTTTGATTTCGTAATCCATTCTCCACTCCTGTTCAACTACTTCGTTATCGTCTGACACCTCGGCAAGGAGTAGTTCCAATAGATCGGTCTCCTTATTCTTGGAAATCGGCGCTATCGACTGAATGGTGTTCGGCTTCTCCCGTGGATCCCCTCCCACTTCGCTGAATTTGTAGGGCTTGGGGAAATCCCGATACCACCCATATCTCGCTTTGAGGTATGGCTTCCCCTCTCTTTCGTAACTCTGTATTTTGTCGACTCTGCCGATTCCAAAGATCCGTCGTCCGCCCTTGGATGACTTCTTCGGCAGTGTGCAAACAAGGTAGTCCCCCTCAGTAATCTTCTTTGCGTGAGAGATGTGAGATGGATATTCATAGGAATGACCTTCAACATCCTCATATTTTGATTTCGGCTTCTGAAGAACCAACCAAGAAGTCACGATTCTAATTAGGGGCCCCCTGATCTATAACTTTCGACGAGAACTTTGAAAAAACAGTTGGCGAAACAAAACTAGTGACTGTGCCTAATTTCTACGACCACTATCGTAGTCACTAATCCCCGATCTCGACCAGCGCGGACCCCATGTCGACCCTCTCGCCCAACGAGTAGTTGACCTTGGTAATCTCGCCGGCCTTCGGAGCAACCACCTTGTGCTCCATCTTCATCGCCTCCAGCGTCATCAGGTGCTGGCCCTCGCGGACCCTCTGGCCCACCTTCGCGAGTACCTGCAGCACCGTCCCGGGCATGGGTGCCTTCAGGCTGCCCTCGTCCGCTGACGAGCTGCTGCCCTGCTCGTGCAGGGTGACCTCGTGGGCCCTCCCGTCGATGTGCACCCACCACGTGTCGCCGGACCTAGCGACGTGCGCCACCCTCCTCGAGCCGTCGATCGTGACTATCGCCCTGCCGGGCTTGCCCTCGCTCTCCACGGACACCGCGGGCAGCTGGGCCTCGTTCCCGTCCATGGTCATCGAGGCCACCGAGACGGAGCCGTCCCTGTCCTGCAGGGTGGGCTTGTACCTCCCGGGTCCGTCCGAAACGCTCCACTCCATGGCATCACCTCAGGGGAAGGTCCTCCCCAGCGTCCTGAACGGGTCCCCGTGATGTCCCGTGTGGTCGTCCGTCGCCTCCGCTCCCGCGGTCGCGACCCTGTCCATGCCCAGCCTCTGGGCGGAGGCGGCTATCGCCACAAGCAGAGCCTCGTCTGGATGCTCACCCTCCAGGTCGGCGGGATCCGTCGCGTCGAGGAAGCCCGTGTCTATCGCCCCCTCGCGGAACGCGGGGTGGGCGAGGGAGTTCCTCAGGAAGTCGATGTTCGTCCTGACGCCCAGGACGACGAATGAGGAGAGAGCGCTGTCCAGCCTCCTGATCGCGGACATCCTGTCAGGCGCGTGGACGATCAGCT
>CACGHY010000025.1 GCA_902573085.1 uncultured Candidatus Poseidoniales archaeon | reverse complement strand
AATTGGTGCTTTCCACTACACTGGTGCCAGGGTTTGGACGAACAAGCCTGCTAGTGGTGCTATGCGCGGTCATGGAGCGGTGAATTCTAGGTGTGCAGTAGAAGTGGGCTTGGATGACTTAGCAGAGAAGCTGAGCGTAGACCCGATATCATTGCGCTTAGCGAATCTCCTTCCCCCACACTCGGCCACAATTACTGGATTCAGAGTAACAAGCATAGGTATGAGAGAGTGTCTTGAGAGGGTCAGAAAAGAAAGTAACTGGGACAAAAAATTCCGCAAGCTCCCTCTTGGTAAGGGAATAGGAATTGGATGTGGTTTCTTCATTTCAGGAAGTGGCCTTCCCATCCACTGGGATCCGAATAAGTTCCCCCATGCAACCGTTCATCTGAAGATCGATATGGATGGCGGAGTCACCATCCACACAGGTGCAGCGGACATAGGTCAGGGTTCTGATACAGTCGTAGCCCAATCTGTAGCAGAGGTACTCGGACTCCCTCTAGATATGATCAGGGTGAAATCAAGAGATTCAGATACTTCTCCGGTTGACTTGGGGTCTTACTCCTCCAGAGTGACCTTCATGAACGCCAACGCCGCTGTTTCGGCTGCCATGAAAATCAGGGATGAATTGCTGGATGCTACAGCTGAAATCACAGGAGCGGAAAGAAGCGGTTTGATTATTGGGGATCGGAGAATCTTCCTAAAAAAGGATCCAGCGGTTGGGGTCTCGTACCTCGAAGCTCTTCACAAATCTCAAGAAGACAGGGGTGCCTTGGTTGCCTCAGGGGCGTATAGGACTCCTCCGATGGGGAAGATGCACAAGGGAGCAGCGGCTGGACTGGCACCAGCATACTCATTCTCTGCTTATGTGACAGAAGTTTCTGTCGATGTGGAAACTGGTCAAATCAAAGTAGACAAGGTATGGGCAGCTCATGACTGCGGAAAGGCTCTGAACCCATTAGCTGTAGAGGGGCAGATAATCGGATCCTGCCACATGGGCATGGGCCAAGTTCTATCAGAAGAAATGAGATATGGTAGAAGTGGCAATCTGATGAATCCCGATCTCCTTGACTACAAGATTCCAGGTATTCACGAAATGCCGGAAGTAATTCCCATAATTGTGGAGTCGAACGACCCAGAGGGGCCATTCGGAGCCAAAGAGGCGGGTGAAGGGCCCCTTCTTCCGATTCTGCCGTCTGTTTGTAACGCCGTTTACGATGCAATAGGGATCAGAACTTCCGAGTTACCGATGTCTCCAGAGAAGGTTCACAAAATGATCGAGAAGCGTTGTAAAGAGGAAGGGGTATCGGATCCCAATAACCTCACTAGCCCATCCCTTCAACACTCCTCCCTCCAAGGTGTTCTAGAAAACAGGGCTAGGGACCATTCGATAAGAGACAAGGATAGGAGACTGGATGAGGGCAGATCGGATTATCACAATGGGGCATTATTCGGACTTGATCCCACAATCCCTCCGGACGAAGTTGACCCTAGGTGGTCAGTGAGAGTTACTCCAGAGGAGGAATATCTGGAGTCTCCTAGACTCGCAGGTAGTGCTTGGAAGCATACAGAAAGAAGGCATTCGGAGGGTCGAAAATGAGGATGCCTCCCTTCCGTGTTCTTTCACCGAAGAATTTGGATGAGGCACTGGCGATGTCTAGAGAGCTTTCGGAATCTGGTGAGGAGTTCGACTGGGTTGCTGGAGGAACCGACCTGTTGCCAAATTACAAGTGGCATATCAATGTCAAAGGGCACGTAATTTCGCTTTCCTCTATAGCCGAATTGAGGGAAATCAGTGGGGAGAGTATTGGCGCTATGGTCCGTATCAATGAGTTGGCTGAGCATGTTTCTACCCATCCTGTGTTAGCAAAGGCAGCAGACTCAATTGCGAGTGTGATGATCAGAAGGTCCGGGACAGTTGGCGGGAATATTTGTCTGGATACTCGATGCTACTGGATAAATCAGTCGGAAACATGGAGAGAGTCGATTGACTGGTGTCACAAATGTGATTGTGGCACTGGGGCCGATTGTAGAGTAATTCCGAACCAAAACACATTATGCGTCGCAACTTATCAAGCTGATTTGGCCCCCGTGCTGATGTGCCTGGGAGCCATAATCCACCTAGCATCACCCAAAGGAAAGCGCTCCATGCCACTATGTGATTTCTTCAGGTTAGACGGAATGACCAGGAATGTACTCCTTCCTGGAGAAATGGTTACTCACATCACCCTCCCTGAGGATTCAGCAGATTGGAGCGGAGACTATCAGAAGTTGAGGCAGCGTGAGTCCTGGGACTTCCCTGAAGCAGGGGTTGCCGTTCTATGGAAAGGAGATGGAAGAGATGGCCCATCAAGCCTGAGAGTAGCGACCACTGGCCTGGAGTCTATTCCTAGCTTGCATTCAGAAGAAGCAGAGAACGCACTGGAGAATTGGAGCGGCCTAGAAACCGTCGAAATTCTCGCAGAGTCAATTAGAAAGGCAGTAAAACCAGTCCAGAACACTTGGTTCTCTCCGTCTTATAGAAGGAAGATGGTCAAGGTCTTAACGAAAAGGGCGTGTAGGAAGTTACTGGTGAGTTGATGGATTCAAGAGTTCACTTTTTGATTATTGGGGCTATTTTAGGTGCATCTCTTGTTGCAGCTCCTCCTGCATCGGGACAGGACTTAGAGTCCTGGGAGTTGGGAATAAAATATCCTGGAGAGGACCCCACTAATTCTTTCGTCTTGTCTGATGTCGGTTCGACCAAGGTCGAGTTCTTCATAGAAAATTCAGGACTGACGGAGATAACTGTGCAGTTTGAGTACAATATCCCATTCGGAGGAAGTCATGACGGGCCCGAGGAAGAGTCCATTTCATCCGGATCGAATGAGACATTTGATCTGAGTATAAGCGGAATAGACGTACTATCCCAAGACGCAGAAAAGAAAGAGAAATTTTCAATCACCGCTACTATAACCTCTAGGCAGGGAATTCCTGATCCACTAGCTTCTTCCCAGAACAGAGAGGGAGATCTGGAGATACCCCCAATTTTTGACTTAGATGTAGATATTTCTGAGCCATTCGGGCCGATGAACGCTGGCTCTGACACGATACTAACTGTGACCGTGAGAAACAACGGAAACACACAGGATGGAGTCGCCGAAGTGGATGTTAGGGATGATTGCCCCCTCCTGACAACCGATAGCGGACTAGATGCCCTTATGACCGGTAATATTGACTCCGGAAAATCCAAGGATGCGGAACTAAGGGTTACTGCATCAGAAAGCCACCCGAAGAGACACTGTGACATCACGGTATCTGTGACATCGAAGCGGAATGGAGCATCAGGCGCATCGGAAGACGAAGTCAGGCTTACTGTGGAACCCCCTCCAACGGGTGATCAGGGCTCTGGAGGGCAGGTTAACGATGTCAGTGAGGCGGAGGACTCGATAGAGTCCAATCTCCCTGCACCGGGTTTGAGCGTGTTATGTGTTGGATTGCTCGCTGCATTGGCTTACACTAACAGGATTGAAAGTTAATTCACTTCGAATACGGTTAGCGAACTATGCTCAGCAACATATAACCGTGAATTAATTGTCCGGCGGTTGTTGCTTGGGCCTACGGCCCAGCTAAAGGGGAGATTAAGCCATGGCGATTGACATGGATAGGGAAGCAAGATTCAACAGGAACGTTTTGTATTCACTGGTGATTACGTCAATATTGCTCCTTGTGATGCCAATGTTCTTCGTAGTTGGAAAATCGTCTAATTATTCTGCTTACGATACGGATGGTTTAGGCCAGTTGTCCGATATGAGAGATAGTTTTGGGGGAGAGTATGTTGAGAATAGAGACGCTGGTTACTACGTTGCGAATACAATGTCCACACCAATGCTAGTAAATGATTGGAAGGACCCCCATCGAACACTACTGACCATCATTGCCCCTGAAAAACCGATCGATCAGACCGAGGCGGAAGAAATTTTCAGATTCGTTACAGAGAAAGGCGGCAAGGTCATCGTCGCCGCTGACAATACTCAGGCACATAATTTGGCAATACTATTCGGAGTCAGATACATGGACGCACCTTTGCTGGATGATAAGCAGCACTGGGTTTACACGCGACAGGGCCAACAGGAAGTCGACTGGGGCAATGTTTGGAGCGCATCACCGGTCAATCAGGACATCGGAGATATGTCCCCTGGAGCACTGATGCAAGGATGTACTGCATTCCAAATTCAGAATCCGGACGGTCTGAACGACTGTAGACTTCCGGTGATGTACAGGGGTCCGACAGGAATGATGTTCGAACCCACGGACAGAGATATCCAAGACCCCAGCCACAGGAACATAATGACGCTCGGTACCGCTTCACCCTCTGCATTCATTGACAGGGCCGGAGATGGCGACCCTACCAATCCGGCTAACCCTGCAACTGGTGATCTGAGGCTAATGATGAGGTTCGATTATCCTGGAATTAAGGTTCTGGACAAAGTTACGGACGAGGGAAGAGGGGCTTTCTCAGCCGGTGTAGGAGAGTTGGAAGTAACCGGTAGTATTGTTTTCGTAGCAGATGACGAGGCTTTTTCAAATATGCTTTGGGACTTAGCAGTCGCGAAGGATCAAGGCCTCAGCGAAGACTGTTCCGCAATCGGCGACTACACACGAAATAATTGTTGGACGCAAGAGATACTAAACAACAACGAGTGGGATGGGAATGAGAGGTATTTCAGGCTACTCGTCTATGATATGATGGAGTTCGATAATGTAGATTTGAATGCTCCCATCCGGAGCGACCCTTCGAACTTCCAGGTTGTTTTCGACGAGAGCAGGCACGTAACTGGAGTCGTCTCTGAACCATTCGTTCAGACTATGGGGACTGTCGTTCTGCTTACCTCGAATCAATTCCTAAAGTGGCTGGTGGTCCTGAATGTTGCCCTTCTCCTCCTGGTTGCCATGATGGTTGTGCCTGAAAAGGAGAACTGGAGGCACGTCTTTGATTTGACCAAATTCAACCAGCGACCGGAGAAACTCGATCCTGCAACCTATCGAGACAGAGTCAGGAAATCGCTGCTAACTAAGGTCAGGATACACCATGACCTTACCAGAGATGAGATGGCGATGACGCCTCCGCCTGAAGTTCAGGCGATGATTGGGGATCCGCGTCTCGTGGAATTGGCTTATAGCCAAAGCCGGACGTACACACCACAAGAGTTGCGCAAGTTGATGCAAGCTATTCGCCGATGGGGAAAAAATAACTAATAAAATGGAGTGAAAAAATGAGTGAAACAGGACCACCAAAAGGGATGCAAGCGCCGAATACTGGAGCACATGACGCAGCTTTAGAGAAGAAAGCCCAAGAGGCTCGTGGATCGAGCAAGGTCGACGAAGTGTTGGCTGCAACTGGTGCCATGGGACAGGCAATCAGTACTGAGGTACAGAAGGTAATCATAGGGAAGTCACACGTTATTGACAACGTAATGGTAGATATTCTCTCGAATGGAAACCTACTGTTCGAGGATTTTCCAGGATTGGCGAAGACGCTGATGACAAATACATTCGCTGATGCTTTGGGGTGCGACTTCAAGAGGGTCCAATTCACTCCAGATCTGCTTCCAGCGGACATAACTGGGACGAATATTTACGATGCTAAGAAGGGAGAGTTTACCTTCAAGCCGGGTCCTATTTTCTGTAATCTCCTCCTATCTGACGAGATAAACAGGGCGCCTCCAAAGACACAGGCAGCTCTTCTGGAGGCAATGCAGGAGAAGCAGGTCACTATTGGCGTAGTCACACACAAGCTACCCTCTCCTTTCCTAACCATGGCAACCCAGAACCCGGTGGAGCAGGAGGGGACTTACCCGCTACCAGAGGCCCAGCTTGACCGTTTCATGATGAAGATGATGGTCGGATACCCGGACAGAGCAGACGAGAACGAAATCCTACAGAGGAGGATTGACAGGAAGACTGACGAAGTCGAGGTAAACAGTATCACCGATCCAAGTATTGTCGTCAAGATGCAGAAATCATGCGAGGAGGTCTACGTAGACAGGTCAGTAAGAGAATACATGGTGGATATCGTAGCAAGGACGAGGGAAGACCCGAGAGTGCTAGTGGGTTCTTCCCCGAGAGGTTCTCAAGCTCTCTTGAAGACCAGTAGGGCGGTTGCGGCGATGCGAGGAAGGGACTTCGTAACACCGGACGATGTCAAGGCGATTGCGGAGCTGGCAGTGGCTCACAGGATTATCCTGAAGCCAGAGCACCAAATTAAGGGACTCGAGACCGGCGAGGTCATTCGAGATATTCTACATGGAAAGAATGCCGCGAACGTACCAACGGTCTGAATTTTGAGGTGTAAGGGTGGCCTGGAGCCGAAAGTCTGCGATGTTCGCATCTCTTTCGGTTGCGATGTACCTGCTAGGACTAGTGCTTCGAAACCAACAGCTAGTAACGGTAGCGGTAGTTCTTCTTTCATTCCTTACTTGGGCCGCTCTCAGGACGGCGCACGGAGATGTCGCCTCCTCGGGTAGGAGGCTTGAGGAAACAGTGCTGGACGAGGGCATCCAACTCCAGAGTATTGTTGCTATGAGGAAGACTTCGACATCCAGGGTTTTCGAGGATGGCGAGATAGACGTCACCCTCAGGATCCAGAATAGGTCTGCAATTGCGAAGGTCTTGGAGGTCAGGGATAGAGTGCCTGAGGTCATGAGAATCAAGAAAGGTGCGAATTACGTACTAATGGAAATAGGACCAAAAAGAGAGACTGAGATTTCCTATACAATCGAGACCCCCCTGAGAGGTTTCTACACTATAGGTCCGGTTTGCATCAGGGTTCAGGATGAGTTGGGCCTCTTTCACAATGAGAAAGAGGTTCAACTTTACGACGATTTCCTTGTTTTCCCAAAGATGGAGGACATCAAGGATGCTATGATCAAGAGTAGGGTTCCTAAGATTTTCACTGGAGCAGTGAATATCAGAAATCCAGGTGAGGGTTCGAACTTCTACAATCTTAGAGAGTACTTGCCCGGCGACCCGATAAGAAAAGTAAACTGGAAAGCGACTGCGAGACAGGATGGCAAAATGATGGTAAACGAATTTGAAAGGGACGCAGTGAGTGACGTCATCATCCTAGTTGACAGTAGGTCGGTGAGTGAAACCGGACCAGTGAGTAGAAACTCTCTGGTATACAGTACTAGAGCAGCAGCGAGTCTCACCCAGCACTTCCTATCCAGGCGTGACTCCGTGGGTCTCGTGGTTTATGGAGACGAGATTGTTTCCGTGGACAGGGATACGGGGAAGAAGCAACTGTATGTGATACTGACGAAACTTGCTGGCGCTATGGCGAAAGGGAATACGCCCCTCAAGATTGTTACGACCCGAATTATGCCTCACATTCATAGAGGCAGTCCCATCATCATCCTATCGCCGTTGGAGGACGATCCGACAATAGTCGATGCTGTCAGAGACCTCAGGGCTAGGAACTTCGAGGTCACTGTTCTTTCACCTAGCAGTTTGGAATTCGAATTCGACGCGAGGAGAATAGACAGAACAGGCTACGAGGTACTGAAAACTGAAAGGGACATTCTGATGACTGAGCTGCGAGGGCTGGGTGCGTATGTCATGGACTGGGAACCAGATATGCTACTATTCACAGCCCTGGCCGGTGCAAGAGGATTCTGAGGTGTAATTATGGAAGAAGGCAAGGGCCCAGTAGACACTTCTCATCTGTACGAGGGAAAGGTTGTACGCTCATCGGCCCCCAGCAGGAAAAGGGCCGCTGGAACACTTAAGGCGGACAGCGGCATACCCGACGATGCAGTTCCAGATGTCGCCATCCCAAGTTGGATAGATGCTATCTTCGGAGGTCCAATTCTAGCCACCAGAGAGTTCGTATCACCAAATAAAATGGTTCTGAACCTTCAGATGGGGGCAATAGGCTCGCTCTTGGTCCTCGGTTTCCTTACTTTCATGCTCACGCCAGTATCCGGAACTGCATGGTTCACGATATCAAACATGATCGGTTTTGGCTTCTTGGGGCTATGGCTCCATCTACTTATGATTCTCTTTGGACTGATATCTGGTTTCTGGGGGGTTTGGCAGAGGGACCAAAGGGCGATATTGCTGTCTTACGTCATGCTAATTCTGGTCACTATCAGGTTCGCTGGTAGCAAGGTCGAGTATGGATTGAGCTTTTTGCCAGAGAACGAAGTAACACAGAAGTTGCTCCTGATATTGTACGCAGTCTTCCTAGTCGTATACATCGAGGTCTCTAGCGCAGTAATCCGTTTCTCTATGCTCGACACCTCAATAAGAACCGGAGAGGTCTACGTGATGAACGTCAAAAGCATCACGGACAGATACAACAGGGCACTTGGCTACACCCCAGCTGTTGCGGCACTGGTAGCAACACTGACCTTGTTCATCAATTTCTTCGTGCCGCTTTTCGTTGGAATTTTCGACTCAGTTGCTGCAAATCGTCTCGAGGAGAGCGTGGAGTTGACTAGCGTTTACGGCGTCGCATTGGGAACTATCCTGGTATTCATCGTAATAGCAGGGATGTTCGCAATTAACCTCCCTCTCAGGATTCAGCAGTATCTAGAAAGTCAATCCGGCTAGAGGAATCCGCCAGCAATTCCCAAATCCGCGACGACCAACATTGCAACCGCCTCGACAACAGGTGCTGCTCTCGGACCAATAACCGGGTCATGCCTTCCGCCGACCTTCAGGGACTGTTTCTTATTACTAGGGAGATGAAGTGTGAATTGCTCCCTGGGTAGGCTGCTTGGCGGTTTGAAGTGCACCAAAACCCGTAATGGAGCCCCGGTCGATCTGCCACCTAGGGCTCCGTCTGCATCTCCGGTCTTGGCCCCTTCCAATTCGGGAGCAACATCACCTGGCGCCCACATGTCATTATTCTCTGAACCTCTCATCCTAGATGCCTCTATGCCATTAGAGAACTCTATTGCCCTAGCTCCGGGAATTGCCATGAGTGCTCTGGCAAGAGACGGCTCCAGTCCGTCGAACCATGGTTCTCCTAGACCAATGGGAAGTCCGAGAATCAACAACTCTACGACCGAACCAATCGAGTCCTTCTCCCTTCGGATTTTTCTTATCGATTTGCCCATTCTTACTGCTGCATCGGGATCTCTGCAGTTTAGCCTGGACATCTCCGTTCCCTCTTCTAGGGAATGCGAAGTATCGAGGTGAATCAATGGCCTCGCGGAGATGTCCCCCACCCTGCTTAGATGGGCATGACAGGACCAACCTGCTTCGTCCAGCATCTTCCTGACCTGACTTCCAGCTGCCACTAATCCAAGAGTGAGCCTAGCAGACTGAGACCCTCCTCCTCGAGGATCGTTGGATCCACTGGATCTTATTTCCTCGACCATGTCAGCATGGCCTGGGCGTGGATGATCGGGAAGGAAACTATAGTCAGATGACCGCGCATCTGAGTTTCTAGCGATCATTAGCAACGGCCAACCTGTTGCCTTTCCCTCATGCACCCCTGACAGAATCTCGCATTCATCAGTCTCCAATCTGGCTGACATTCCTCTTCTTCCAGGTTTTCTGAGAGATAAGTCGTTCACAAGAGCATCCAAGTCAATCTCAGTCCCTGGAGGAATTCCCTCGAATAACGCACCTACACACTTGCCGTGACTTTCCCCAAAAAGCGTGACTTTCAGATGCTCACCAAGTCCCATACCCATCATTGCACCCCTGAAATCTCGTCTTTCACATAAATGCCTGTTGAAATAACCCCCAATCCAGATTCGGAAAATAGTTTGGAAAGTGATGTCGAGTCGTCCTGGAAGCATACGATAGCAATTGATGGTCCGGACCCACTAATACCGGCTGCAATGGCTCCAGATGCGATGCTCAAATTGCAAATTCTCAGGGCCTCTTGATCATCGGTTGCTGCTGCAACAGCCATTCCATTTGATGACAATGCGTCTAGAATTGATCCTCTCATTAGGGAAGCCAGTGATCTCTCGAATATCTGCTCATGCTGCGAAAAATCCTCAGCTGAAATCTCAAATGTTCTTTTCCCCCTTAGTAGTATAAGTATCGAAAGGCTAGGATCAATATCCCCTTGCAAAATTATTGACTCAGATGCAGACAGAGCGGGGTCAACTAGCTTCCAGCCCGGTTCCAGTGACGCCCAATTATCGTCCATGCTACCAGTCTTAGCACAGTTCGAAATGAGTTGTGATTTGGCTGCGATATCCGCAATCTCATAGTTAGAAAGACCGGTCCAAGCATATGAATTGAGGGCTCTCAGAGCTGCACAAGACAGTGCTGAACTCGACTTGAGCCCTTGGCCAATAGGGATTGAGCTGTCCACCTTCCATCCGAATTGGTCGGGGATTGGGAGGCCCCTATCCCTCCAGCATTTCTCTACTGCAACGAGAAGTCCGTTTTTGTCATCTTCAATATCAACCGGATCTTCCACTATCTGAACCTTGGTTGTTAGTTGGATACCGATAGAGCATCCCCGGCCCAAACCCAGAGCGTGGAGTATGGATATCGCGCCGTTCGATTCGCCTTGCCCTAGCACCTTCACTTCTCCACCATCCCTCCATCAAGTGCGATTCCAATGTGCCTGACTCTATCGTCCATGAATACCGTTATCTTGTCTCCAGCCTTTGCATCGGTTACTGAAACGGCTGTCCCCCGTTGGGGAAACAAATCTGACTGTCTCTGCTTGCTGGACTACTGTCTGACCCTCTTCTCCAGAAATCTCGAATCTGACAACGAGAAGGGGGCGCATTTCAATCTTCAACCGGCCTACAACGGCAGTTTCGATATATCGGAAGGATGACAAGATTGCTATTTCGTCCCCGGTTTCTAATTCGCTCATGTACTTGGTTCTTCCATCTGCCATTAGGATGTAGGAATGAATCGCTCCAGCATTTATCCTGAATGGCCTATTAGGAACATATTCTGAGGAAATAGTTTCACCGTGTATTAGGCATAATTTTCCTGATATAGAGCCGGTCGCTGCCCCTTGTCCTTCGTTTATCCTTCTTGTCAGATCTATACATACTCTCTCACCAACCCCTGCACTCTCCACAGATAGGATTCTTGCCTCGATGGGGTGGATTTCTTTATTCTCGGGAGGGTCTTCCTTCGTCCATCTGTCTCCCAAAAACTTGATCGCATAGTCTAACAAATTCCCTGGGATAAGGATAGCATCGACACCCTCTCCAAGTGCAAATGCTGCTCCGGTGATTTCTATTTCTCTATCTATTGCTGCGGCGATTCTTGTCTGAGTCCCTCTGGAACATGCAATTAGATTCTCGAGGGGTATCATCGTCCAATCCGAGCACCTAACCAATATCCACGGCACAAGTCCAATGAGAGAGATTGCCTCATCCTGATCAGAGGGAACGTCAATTGAAACTTCTACCACATCATGGGAAGAACCAGTCCACACCCGGGAGATGAAATTTTGATTCGAGTCCAAGTTCTCTTCATTCTCTACCCATATCTGCATCCTCTCACCTCAGATGCCTGGAAGCCTCTTCTGCATTGGCTCCGTCATGAACAACAGCCCTTAATGCTCTGACTCGGGAAGCTGGATCCTCAGAAGAAAATACGTTTCTCCCCATACAAACCCCGGACCCCCCTGCATTGATTGACTTCTCGACCAATTCCAGGACTCTACCGAAGTCATCGTCCTTGGGACCTCCAGAAACCAGTACCGGAATCGGGACCGAGGAGGTTACTATCCCGAATGAATCCTCGGATCCAGTCCAAGGAACCTTGACGACGTTGCACCCCAACTCCCAAGCAAGTCTAGCTGCATGAGCGACCCCGGAAGTTGAGTCTGAATCATCCAAAATCAGGTTTCCCCCCCTGGGATAGAACATCCCCAATACCGGAATTGATTTCTCATGAGAATCAGTGGTTATCCTGGCCATCCTCTGTATCATCTCCGGCTCTGCCGGATCTCCGAGATTGACTTGTGCCGATATTGCAACTGCCCCCCTATCAAGACCCTCGGAAGGAGTAGCAACCAGGACCTTGTCTTGAGAACGGTCGCCTCCATGTATTGTGGACAAGGATACGTGGCAGACGAAGCGTCCCCATGAGGTCCTTGTGAAGTGGTGGGAGATAGGTCCCTTCTGCATTACTATTGCATCTGCTCCTCCTTCAATGACTGCATCTACAGCTTTATCCGAGTCTAACAAACCCTGTTCCGGGAAGGAAGAAGCGCTGTGGTCCATTGGGACCCAAACCCCTCTTCCGTTCGGCAGAATCGTTTCCAAGCGACTTTCAAGGACGTCTGTCATAATTAATCGCCTATGTTCCCCTCTCTTGAAGGGTACCATTTGCCTCTTTCCTAGACAGAAAACCGAATTTGAGTCACATCTCCAAGTCCACTATAACAGGGGCATGGTCGGAAACGACAAGCCCGCCCTCCCTCATTATCTCTGCAGATTTCATCAGAGGCCTTGCGGCCTTGTTTGCTAGGATGTAGTCGATCCTCCAACCCCTATCCCTCTCCCTTGCCCGGCGGAAGTTAGACCACCAAGAATAGGGGCCCTTGGCCTCTCCCACGTGAATACGTAGTAGGTCCGACCAACCAGATGCAAGCATTCTATCGAACCACTCCCTCTCATGCTCCAAGAAACCCGAGGTACGCTTATTTCCGACTGGATCCCAAATATCATCCTCCGTGTGCGCGATATTCAGATCACCGCAGAGAAGAGCAGGTTCTTCAGAATCTAGAAACTGCTGACTCCAGACTAGCATATCTTCGAGCCATTGATCCTTGTAGTCCTGGCGCTCTTGTCTTGCTGATCCATTTGGAAGATACATGTTGACGCAACTCAGATTGCCATGTTTCGTCACTAGTACCCTGCCTTCGGGGTCTCTAGTCTCATCAAGATCCGTATCTATGCCCCTCCCAATCTCGACCATCCCGACTCTTGAGCATGACATTACCCCGGAGTAACCCTTCTTCTGGGCTGGATGCCAAATCACCTCGTACCCCTCCGGCTCGGACCATTCTTTGGGCATCTGCTCGGGTAGAGCCCGAACTTCTTGGAATAGCATTACGTCGGCATCGATCCTCTCGATGAAATCATCAAGCCCCTTTCTATGGGCTGCTCGGATACCATTTAGATTCCAAGTTACGACTCGCATGTCCATGCGCTACTGCGATAGGTCTTTGACCTTCTCGACTAGATCCATCTTTTTGATCCTCCGCATACCGTAGGGAGTCAGGATGACAGAGATGAAGACAACAATCCCGATTAGTTGCAATGCTACTACCGGATCTGCTGATACGGTCATGTAAAATGACCACTGTACGAAAGACGAGACCATTGCTTGAGTTCCGACCAAAGTGAACACAAACGCCAGAACCCCTCCAATCAGGCCTATCGCCAAGTGCTCGCCGAACATCATCCAGCCAAGTCTGCTCATTGGGGCTCCCAGAACCCTTAGGGTTGCAATTTCCCTATCTCTTTCTGAGAGGTTGATTATCAGGGTATTGAATAGCACCACTATTGCAATCAGGATTCCGAGAAACAGAATGGAGCCCAGGAAGCCC
>CACGHY010000024.1 GCA_902573085.1 uncultured Candidatus Poseidoniales archaeon | reverse complement strand
GATTATGGTCAAGGATGGGCTTGACTCAGTTGGAGCTGAGATGGAAGTGATGGACGTTGCAGAACTACTCTGGGAACAGATTGTGGCCAAGGACAAAGAGATTCATGGCCAGAAATAGCTGAATTCCCTATTTGAATTCAGATTCTCTAGTCGAGACAATCATTAATCCGAACACTCGCCGGTAATCATGAGTTCAGAGTTCAAGATGTTCGGGATGACCGTTCCCCAGATTGCGATTATGGATGGTGCAATTCTATCCGCATGGGGGTTGATTGCTTATTCCACTCAGAGTGCAGACCCTCCATCAATCACAGCGATGATTCCGGCCTTCTTCGGATTTCCGATGCTCGCTCTTGGACTCCTTTCGGTGAGAAATCCTGCTAATAAGCACCACTTCATGCATGCATCCATGGTTTTTGCACTGTTGATGGCGTTGGGAGGGGCTAGAATCGCCACGACAATTGATGGGATGTCCTGGCTTGGAATTGTCTCCCATCTCCTCCTTCTTCTGGTAGGGGTCTCTTTCATGGTCGTGGGAATTATGTCATTCAGAAGTGCCAGAATAGAAAGAGAGTCCTCGGTGATTGAATGAAGCCAATCATTGGAATCACCTGCTGCATGAGGGAGGCCCAGTACAGCGATTTTGTTAGGCATGCTGCTATTTTGCCTTCGGCGTATATTTCAATGGTTGACAAAGCCGGAGGAGTACCGATGATCATCCCCCCTGCAGGAGACATGACCAGTCTGCTGGAATCGATAGATGGGCTGATTGTCTCAGGAGGACCGGATATATCGCCGGCTACTTACAATGAGGAGCCGGGGCCGATGACCAAAGAATTCTACCCAGAACAGGACTTTTCGGAGATGGGACTAATCGAGGGGGCTCTGGAGATGGACATGCCCTTCCTAGGCATTTGCAGGGGAATGCAGATACTAAGTGTCGCACATGGCGGGAAAATGCATCAACACCTCGACACAACCGCTGGACACGAGGGCCACGGCGGTTTCTTTGGGAAATCGACTGAGCACGGGGTAATAGTGGAAGGGGATTCATTATTGGCCAGCATCATGGGGAACTCGTTCACAGTCAACTCTCTACATCATCAGGGAGTGTCAGATTCTGGAAGCCTGGAGATTTCAGCAAGAGCGGAGCATGATGGCCTAATCGAGGGAGTAGAGCGTAAAGACAAGAAATTCTGCATAGGAGTACAGTGGCACCCAGAAAGAAAAGGACATGACTCACTATTCACTTCACTAGTTAAAGCAGCGAGGGGTTGATGTCTGAAGTGCCATGTCAATAGGTAGTGGCAGTCAGGTTATTCGACACTCGATCTCGGAGAAAGAGGGAATTGGTGACCCTTGAAGAGGGGAAGGTTGGCCTATATGCCTGTGGGATTACCCCTTACTCGCCTAGTCACATCGGCCATGCTAGACAGGCTATTTCATTCGATATCATAGTAAGATGGCTACGTAAGAGGGGCTTTGAAGTCAATTATATCACGAATTTCACGGATGTTGATGACAAGATTATCTCGGCTGCCAATGAAGAAGGTGTTGACTTCCTTGAAATTTCCAATAGATACATCGACGACTACTTCGAATCTATGGATGCCCTGAACGTAATTAGAGCGGATGCATACCCAAGAGTGACCGAAACTATTCCAGAAATAATCGAGATGGTTGAGTCACTTATTGAGAAGGGCAATGCGTACCTAGCCGAAGATGGGGTATACTTCGAAATTGATACATCCCCAGATAAGTATGGACAGCTCACCGGCCAAACACTGGAAATGGTCAGATCCGGGGCTGGCGGGAGGGTCGACAAAACCGGTTCTGGAAAGAGGGACCATAGGGACTTCGCTCTATGGAAGATGGCGAAGCCAGGAGAGCCTTCGTGGGAGAGCCCATGGGGAGAGGGGAGGCCGGGTTGGCATATTGAGTGCTCTGCGATGTCACTCAAGCATCTTGGAGAGAGGTTCGACATCCACGGAGGTGGTTCCGATCTCATTTTCCCACACCATGAGGCCGAGATTTTCCAGTCAGAATGCTGTCTGGGTCACGATCCAGTGGTGCAGTACTGGATCCATAACGGCATGGTGAACGTGGATGGAGAGAAAATGAGCAAGTCATTGGGTAACTTCTGGACAATATCGGAGGCTTTGGAGAAAGTTGACCCACTTGTATTGAGATACACTCTGATAAACGCCCCCTATCGTCAGCCAGTAGACTTCAATCAGGTAATGGTAGACGACTCAGAGGTTCATCACCGCAGGCTTGTTACGTGCTACGGAGAAGGGCTTTCGAAGAAAGGAAGCGCGGACTGGCAGGGATTCTCTTGGTTGGAAGAAGCAACTGGTAGGTTTGAGTCGGGGATGGATGACGACTTCAATACGAGAGTCGCTCTTGTCGAAGTGCAGTCAGTGGCCAAGAGAATGAGGGTCCTGCTGGACTCCGGAGGGGAGTCTGAAGAGATTGCCGGGGCCGTAAGCTGGATTTCTGAATATGCTGGAGATGTTCTAGGACTTCTTCCCGAGGATTCTGATCTTCTGGGCGAAATACAGAGCCAGGAGAGTGCGAAGGATGAGATCTCCCAGCATGTCGAGAGTCTCCTTTTGGAGAGGGATGAATCGAGGGAATCCAAGGACTGGGCGAGAGCAGACGAAATTCGCGATGAGCTAACAGGAATGGGGGTAATAGTCGAGGATGGTCCCAACGGGGCTACTTGGAGAATTGAATAGTCATCAATTCTATGAAAGTGCGATATATTACCTTCACAACGGAAGTACGTGAACTCAATGATGTCAGGTCGAATCATAGCATCTCTTGCTTTGGCACTGATGATGCTCCTGCCGGGCTGTCTCGAGGAGGTAACATCGAGCGAACAGGAGTTCGACTGGAATCGCGACTATGTGCTAATTGACCCAAGCGGTCACGAGGATCCGCGTATGTTCGTAGTAGCCGATCCAGTAGAAAATGAGACTTGGGGGAACGCCACATGGACGGTGTTCGGTAACGAGCATGGGGGAAACTGCTGCGAGCATTACCTAGCAGCGACCAAGGAGGGATGGATCCTAAACTTTGGCGGGGAATATCCGACATGGTCGGAGGACAGAGGTCTGACATGGCAGGAATACAGGCCTACTATTTTCTCCCAATTGGGATGTCTCGAGCCAAAGCCTACTGTCCCCGGACAGGAAGGCCTGGGAGAGGGAAGCATAGTCCAGGCAACCAATGGCGATCTTATCTCGATGGGGTGGTTCCCTTACCCGAGCACAAGCGGAGCTGACCAATTCTACGCTTTCTTCTATGACGCTGAGGACCAGGAGTGGAGTTGGTGCTTCAATAGGACTCCGGAGCCATTCTACGACAGGTCTTGGCAGGTCGAGGTAGTGGGACCCATAAACGGCGGGCTATATGGCAACGGGCCTTGGGCCAGCCTAGTTATTTCCAATTTCTGGCACCAAGTCCAGAATGTTGGAGGGCAGATATCAACTGATGGTCTGAATTACGATTATTTCGGTTTCCCGGATAGGGATGAGAGCCTGGACGTTATGGAGGTAGATCTGAATCCCGAAAGCCTTGGCCCAGAGTGGGACTTCACTAAGCCTCACAAAGAGATGAGGGCCTTTCCAGTTCCCTCTGGCGGCCTGTACTTTCCAAGCTACTTCATAGATGGAAGTGACGCGTTTTTGGATACGTCGCTCAATTGGTGGACGGGAGTGACGCTGAATGGTTCCTCGTTGCCGTCACAGTATTGCGCATTCGACTCGTCCACTGCCCTGCACTGCGTGAGCTCGGGACAGGCTTCTCTCATGCATATGCTCTCATGGGATGGCGGGGAGACATGGGAAAACAGAACCTACAATCTCTCGGAGAGAGCAACAGAGATCGAGGAGTGGGAATTCCACTCTAGCGGGGCGCATGACCTATTCGTGCTCAACGTTAGGTTCCAGAGCGCAGATGGTCCGGACGTTGACGTTGCCTATCACGTGCGTGAGTTCTCCCAAAGCCTGGAGCCTGACGTCCTGACCTATCTCGGACAGGGGGATCTCGACTCTACTTCTGGAGCGGGGAATGACATTAGATTCGACTTCGCCAGTATGGGGATACTCCCGGACGGAGGATCGTTCATTGCATATCATGACTCGACCGATCCCGACCCACTCTTCGGGGTTGAGATGTTGATTCCCGAGCGCTACCTGTAGTCAAAATTTCAACGAATTTGGAAGTGAACGATAGTCCCATCGACCTCGAATTTGTCGGATTCTTCTGAGGGTCCACCTTCGTTTAATGAGGACTCTCCTGCTCTAGTCTCCGATGTAATGTGCTGCCAATCCCTATCCTCTAATTCCATTCCTTCAATCCAAACCGACAGTACTATCGAAGACTCTACCTGCAAGTCAAGCTCCTTTCTTTTGGCTTGGATCCTTCTTGTAATGTCCCTAGCTAGTCCCTTCGATAGGAGGTCTGAGTCGGTGTGCATGTCCAGGACAATGGATACGTTGCCCTCCTCAAAGGATAGAGTCTGCGCGGCGAAACCATCCCTTTCGACCCTCCTGATCTCAATATCGGACATGGTGATCTCGTATCCTGCCAGTGCGGCAATTCCCGCTTCTATCTCGAGCAGCAGTTCTTCAGGGTCAGACATGTCTAGCTGAGTCAGAACGTCTGGGAGATCGGAACGGCACTTGGCCCCGAGTACCTTCCTATTGGGCTCGAGGACTATTCTCTGGAAGGCATCGAGGTCCCTCTCTGTAGATAGTACCTCTACATTGAGCTCCTCCGCGAGTATATCGCTGAAGCGAGAAATATCTGGGCCTCCGACTATCCATCCTGTCCTGCAAGGAAGCCTCTGCCTCCTGTTCGAATCCACTCTGATTCGTCTACCTGCCTCTGCTAGGGACCGTACCAGAGACATCTCCTGCTCAAGCCCATAATCCCTTTTGGACAGTGATCTATCAACTATCTCCGAGCCGACCGGCCAGTCGGCAAGGTGTACTGATGAGCCGGTCAGGCTCCTGTGAATTTGATCTGGTGTGAAGGGGGATACCGGCGCCATCAGTCTGCAAACCACCAGTAGAACCTCATGCAAGGTGTGCTGGCACGCTCTCTTGTCGTTGCTATCTGCCTCGTCCCATAGCCTCCTTCTTGATCTACGGACGTACCAATTTGAGAGATCGTTGACAACGAAGTCCTCCAACCCCCTTCCTGCTTTATGGAAGTCCCATGAGACGAAGTTCGAGTGATAGTCATCGGCGATCTCGGTGACCTTGGAGAGTATCCATCGATCCAATGGACTCCTTTCACCAAGTGGAACGAAGCCTGATTCTTCATCTGGATCGAAACCATCCAGGGCAGCATAATCGGCATGGAACCTGTAGACGTTCCAGAGAGTGAGGAACATCTTTGCGTACGACTCCCTAACTCCATTGGGATCAAAATTGGTAGGGGACCACGGTGCGCTTTGTGTGGTCATGTACCACCTGATGGAATCGGCTCCCTCCTTGTTGAAGTGGTCCCAGGGGTTCACAACGTTTCCTCTTGATTTGCTCATTTTCTTTCCGTCCTTGTCCAGTATATGCCCCAAGGATAGACATCTACGGAAGCAAGGCTCATCGAACACTGTGGTTGCAACCGCGAGTAACGAATAGAACCAGCCTCTAGTCTGATCTACGGCCTCGCAGATGTAGTCTACTGGGAACGATCCTTCGAACAATTCTTCGTTCTCGAATGGATAGTGCCACTGTGCGAACGAAGCACATCCAGAATCGAACCAGCAATCCATGACATAGGGCTCCCTGACCATCTCGCCCAAGCATTCTTTGTTCGTACACACCAATTTCACGTCGTCGACATATGGCCTGTGTAGTTCCTGTGGAGTAGGGGAGTCTTCGGTACTCATCGCATTCATCTCATCGATGCTTCCGACGCAGTGCTCGGCTCCGCAATCGGGACAAATCCATACTGGAATGGGAGTCCCCCAGTACCTCTCCCTACTGATGGCCCAGTCCTTGATGTTGGACAGCCACTCGCCCATCCTCTTTGTCCCAGTCCACTCAGGGGCCCATTCGACGCTAGAGTTGTGAGAAATAATTTGGTCCCTGACAGCCGTCATCCTGACGAACCAACTGTCCATTGCATAGTATAGAAGAGGGTGGTCTGTCCTCCAGCAATGGGGATAGTCGTGAGTGTAATCATGCTCCCTGTACAAAAGTCCCCGGGCATCCAGTAGTCTGATGATCTCGTCATCGCAGTCCTTCACGTATCGTCCATCCAGATTCTCATGAACTCCGGAAACGAAAGACCCGTCCATACCAACTGTGTGCTGTGCCGGGAAACCGACCTCCATCCCCAACCTGTAGTCATCCTCACCGTACATCACAGCAGTATGTACCACCCCTGTTCCATCGGTTGTGGTGACGAAGTCCGCAGGGACTATCGTCCAAGCTGACTTGGATGAACCCCTGTCAATTGCACCAGGGAATAGGGGCGAGTATGACTTTCCGACAAGAGCCGAGCCCGGGAATTCCTCTATCACGTCGGCATGATTTCTCATTACGTTCCCGATAAGGTCCTTGGCCAATATCAGTTCCTCGCCAACTTCGCCCCCTCCGCGTCCTTCCCATGACTCGGAAGCCGGCTCAGTGATTCTCACTCTGCAGTATGTCACATCTGGTCCAACGGCCAGTCCGACGTTTCCCGGAAGAGTCCACGGAGTCGTAGTCCATGCAAGAACTGAAGCATCGTCATCTTCTAGTCTGAACTTAACGAACACTGCGGGTTCCGTGACTTCCTTGTATCCCTGTGAGACCTCGTGAGTAGAGTAACTCGTTCCAGTCTGAGGGCAATAAGGAAGCACCTTGTGTCCACGGAACAATAGTCCCTTCTCGAACATCTGCTTGAGTGACCACCATGCCGATTCTATGTATTCATCGTGCAGAGTGACGTATGGGTCCTCCATGTCTACCCAGAATCCCATCCTCTCGGTCATCTCCCTCCATGCCTCTTCGTAGGTCCAAACGCTCTCCTTGCATTTCTTGTTGAATTCCTCCATGCCAAACTCCTCAATGGCCTCGTTCGACATAAGGTCTAGCTGCTTCTGAACCTCTATCTCTACAGGGAGCCCGTGTGTATCCCATCCACCCTTTCTCTCAACCAAGTGCCCCTCCATAGATTTCCATCTACATACCATGTCCTTGAATAGCCTGGATAGGACGTGATGAATTCCAGGTCTGCCGTTGGCGGTTGGTGGTCCTTCCAGAAATGTGAATGGCGAGGCCTTCTCCCTCCTAGACTCTATTGATTCGGAGAATGTTGACTCCTTCTCCCAGACCTCCATGAGGGAACTCTCCAGTGAAACTGGATCGAGTTCTCCGGGGGATGAGGGGACTGTCATCGGCCACTCGGACCGGTGAGTTCGTCTTGAACTTGAGGGGGAGCTTGTCGGAGAGGAAAGGTCGTTGATTGCAAGACTTCAAATGCCCAATGCGCTGGTAATTATCATGGCCGAGACTGTTCGACTAGATGTCGGAGGGATGACCTGCGATGGCTGCTCAAACAGGGTTAAGGAATCTCTAGAGGCGTTATCCGGAGTGGTCTCTGCCGACGTTAATCACGCGGACGGAGTTGCTGAAATTAACCACTTGGGAGTTTCCAGAGGTGATCTAAGTACAGCCGTGAGATCGGCGGGATATACCGTTGATGGTCAAGGAGAAGACTTTCACTGGAGGGATTCGGCTGTCTGGTGGCAGTCTGCTAATAATACAAAGTGGTGCCTGATCGGATGTAGTATCGGTGACTTCGGAACAATAGCTGCTTTCCAGTTCATATTCACAGATTCTGGATGGAGTACGATGATGATTATGGCACTGGCGATGTTCAACGGGATAATGACTTCAATAGCTCTAGAGACCTTCATTCTTCTGAGTCAGATGCCTCTATACGAGGCATTTAGGGTCGCAATTGGAATGTCGCTTATTTCGATGATATCAATGGAGGCAGCGATGAATGTGACTGATTTCGTGCTCACGGGTGGTGCTAAATTGACATGGTGGGTGATTTTACCCATGCTCATCGCGGGTTTTCTCACACCTTGGCCTTACAATTACTGGAGACTAAAGAAATTCGGAGTTGCCTGTCACTGAGGTTTGATCATGGTGGACTGGGGTAAAGTTGCCAATGACATTTCAGATTGGATATCTGACTACGCCCATAGAAATAGTTTGGATACCCTAGTTGTCGGAGTTTCTGGGGGAGTAGATTCCGCAGTCACATCAACACTCTCTGCAATGACTGGAATAAGGACAATAGTGGTCAATATGCCCATTCATCAGGATGAGGGGCAGTATGAAATCTCAAACCTTCACATCGATTGGTTGTTGTCAAAGTGGGGAAATGTGGAAAGATCGAAAATAGATCTATCGAATACTTATGACGAGTTGTGTTCTGATTTGGACAGTCAGAAAGTGACCGAATTATCCCTGGCTAACTCTAGAGCAAGACTGCGAATGATTGCTCTGTTTGCTGTTGCGGGTTCCAATAATGGGATGGTAGTAGGGACTGGAAACAAGGTAGAAGACTTCGGAATCGGATTCTATACGAAATACGGAGATGGAGGAGTAGATATCTCACCAATTGCTGATTTGTACAAATCTGATGTTTACGCGATGGGGGAAGAACTGGGAGTAATCACAGAGGTTCTGGAAGCTGCTCCAACGGACGGCTTATGGAACGACGGGAGGACTGACGAAGACCAGATAGGGGCAACCTACGACGAGATTGAGTGGGCTATGAAAGAGTCTGTCAGCCCGAAGAGAGCGGATTTATCTGAACGCGAAAGGAAGGTGTTGGATATCTATCAGAGGCTGAATAAATTAAATTCGCACAAAATGGACCCGATTCCGGTTTTCAAGTTGTATCCCGAGGATTGAGGCTAGGAAATGGAAGAGGAAGAGGTTTCTCCGGTCTACGTGAGAAAGGCTCGTAAGCCCTACAGTGGCATGGTTCTTGATTCAATCTTCGGACTTCTCATTAAGTCAATAGTGGCAATTGTGGCTGTGGGATTACTCCTGATGTTCGTTCCTCTGCTGCTATGAGTCATCCTTTTCTTCTGTCTTCGACCTTTTTCTTGTATTCGGCATCTGAGTCTTCCGACTTCCACCCCTCTAGGTATAACCCGCCAGACTTGTGAACGCCTCCGACCACATTTCCCTTTCTCGGCTTCCTAAAGAGGTCCTTCTTCTCAGAATGTCTGCTGAATGCCTTTGGCATGCCATCATCCCCCCTCTCCTGGCCGGAAAGGGAATACGCCCGCCATTCAGCGGTCGGCCCGCTCCTCCTCTTCTTTGGCGGCTCTTCCTTTTTATCCGGCAGGGCTAATGCGAGCATGATCGCGAATAAAAACAACAGAGACCCTCCACAAATCAGGGTCACGCCAGAAACTAGACCGTCTCTGATCCAACTTGCGATAGAGGACAAGACGGACATATCTGGTTTTTCGAACTCTTGGGAGATTCTAACGAATTGGCTTGCCTCCATCGAGTAGTTGCCGTCACTGCATCTAGGGGAGGATGAGTTGTTTGGATTGAAGCAAAACTGTCCGATATATATCATGTCGGGGACATCCTTCCTCTGAGTGGAAGCTGCACAATCTGAGTAATGGAAGTCTTCTCCCGATTCATTCAGAAGTGAAATCTCGACTGAAGAGCAATCGTCCCACGAACCATCTCCATCTGAGTCATTGTAAATTCCATAGGTGTAGACAGCCCACCCATGGTTGGATCCGGAGTCAGTTTGCTCGAACAATAGGGTAGTCGTTGTTCCAGAGAAGGAGAATTGTATTTCCTCATCATCAGTCGAGTCGAAAATCGGAATTGGGGTCCCAGTACCGAAGAAGAGAATTCCAATGAATAACAGAGATCCTGAGATTGCGAAGGTCGCATTGGTTGCTGGATGCATGTTATCAGCCCTCGGAGTACTTGGGCACTCAAGTCACTTGTGCCACGAGGAGGAAAGATAGTAGCCAAATTCTCGCCATCCTCCTCCTCCTCCTAGGAGCTTTTCGAGAAAAGGATACTTTGAACAAGCAGAGGAATGAGGAGATTCCGAAGCCTGCCGTCGCCAGAAACGCCGATTCTCCTAGTGACCAAGAGGCATTCTCCAAAGATCCTGAATCGGGATATTTTCCTGCATGAATCATGGCCAATGTTGCAAGGCTTGTCAACTGCCCGACTATCAGCATTGATGCAGAAGCGTCTGCGAATGGCTTGTCCCATTGACCAGCTACAGGCCTAATTCTTGATCTATTTCCTGATGTCTTCTCCTTGTATGATGATTCATCGCGATTTGACCACCTAGATCTGGGCGATATTCCCATAAAATCCCATTATAGTGTAATATATTGGCTTGTTGATTAATCATAACGTACTCAAACCACCTCCCATCGGGTCTTGACGTGGAGTATCTGGAGTTAGTCGAGACTGCCTCTCTGAGTCTTTGCGGCCTTGCAACTTTCCTCTGGATGGCCATAGGGTCTCTGTCGAAGACGACTAGAAGCGAGATATTGGCTCAGAGGCTGATATCAGTGATATGCCTGTCTTCGGCTGCGCTGCTTTTCGCATTGCACTATTCTGGGGGAGAGATATGGGGGTCACAGAACATCGCAAGGCCATTTGCAGTGATTGCGGTAACCATGGCGATTGCATCGGTCATGAACATTAAGGGAAAAGATGTCCAAGGAGAGACGAATCCTCACAAAATCATGAAGGCGCGAAGGGATGAAGAGTAGTCACTCTGAATTTAGTTTGTCATTAATGAAAGAACGCATGTAATCTGGCAGCTCTCCGTTAACGAAAACTACATCCTGAACCTGTTCTAGTTTCATCAAGGAGTAGTAAATCTGCATGGCGGTCATCGGAGTAGCGCTGCAACCTGTACATCCTCCCTCCAATGAGATCATTATTACCCCATCAGTGGTATCAACGACATTTACCACCCCATCATGGGCATCTAGAACGGCCTGGACGGGCCCGACGGAGTCAAGGATGAGTTGTTTGTCGACCATGTTGTAAAACTCCTGAGGGGCGGGGGTCTTTCAAAGAATTGCCTCCTCGGAGTATCGTGAGCAGGGTTACGCGAGTCGTCTTAATCGATCTACTTGTAGAGAGATCGGAGTTTGGTCATGGTGGAAATCAAGAGGTCATTCAGCCTATTGCAGAGAGGAGTGCAGTGGAGGTTCTCTTAGTGACGCCTCAAATGCAGTCCGAGGAAGCGGGTTCACGCGCTCAAGAGGAGGGGATAGTCCGAATCTCAGAGAATGAAGTACCTACTTGGGACTATGAGTATCCATTCTGGGAAGAGTGCAGTATGGAGATGCATGGGAATGAGGTGGTCTTCAGAAGGATAGCAATGCCATTGCACGGGGACGATGTAATGACTCGAGATTGGATTCGGGCCATTGGGCCGGATGCTGTAGTCTGCAGCGGCTCGAGAAGAAATGTGACGATGTGGGAAGAGTGGATGAGTGGTGCTGGGTCTCTGATGAGATGCTCAGCGAGAATGGGAATTCCAACACTCGGTATTTGCTTTGGTCACCAACTTCTTTGCCATGCCCTAGGAGCCCAAGTAGAAAGGGCGGAATCGATGTCCAGCGGAGTCTGGGAGCTTGCACTCAATTCAAATGGCTCCTCTGACGAATTGTTTGCCAACAGAGGAAGTGGCGAGGGAGGGGCTCCCGTAGCGTTATATTCCCATCAGGATCATGTGATGAACGTTCCAGAGAGTTGCATACTACTTGGGTCCGCTGAACACAATAGAGTCACCGCTGTTCGAGTAAAAGGAAATAATGGCGGAGTGCTTCCTGCATGGGGGGTTCAGTTCCACCCCGAAGCAGCCAAAGCTAGGGTGGAGAGAGCATTCGAATGGGGACATATTTCAGAGGAAGAAATGGTTTCATTCCGAAGAGAACACGACGGAGCTGGGGTTCTGAATTCGTTTGCCTCGGTGGTACATGCAAATATTGACTAAACAGCAGAGGCAGTTTTTCAATTGGATTTGGATTAAATAGAGCACTCGATTCGGCGAGCTGAACTAATGGTGTAACTATGGATGGAGAACAACTAGGGATCATAGGGATTGCAGCGGGTGTCTTCGGACTTCTAGTCGCATTTTTCCTATACAACAAGGTGAATTCAATAAAGATTGAAAACGAGACGGTGGCGAAGATAACTGGGCGAATCTATGATGGTGCGATGGCATTCCTGTGGGCAGAATACAAGTTGCTATCCGGATTCATTGTTGTCGTAGCAATAGCCCTCCTCCTGGGAGGGGAAGAAAACGGCCTCGGTCTGGAGACTATGGTCGCATTCATCATTGGGGCGATTTGCAGCGTAGCAGCGGGATTCTCGGGGATGAGGTCTGCTACTAGCGCGAACGGCCGTACTGCACAGGCTGCAGCCGATGGGGGACAATCGGCCGCACTGACAACATCATACAATGGAGGCGCAGTTATGGGCCTGGCCGTAGGAGGGCTAGGTCTAGCTGGCATCTCTCTGATGTACTACTTTACTCAAACTGGGTTCCTATCGGTGGAGGAAAATATTGCAGGATTCGGCATGGGAGCCTCTTCAATTGCACTATTCGCGAGGGTTGGAGGTGGAATTTACACCAAGGCAGCAGACGTTGGTGCGGACCTTGTCGGAAAGGTTGAGGCAGGGATTCCAGAGGACGACCCCAGAAACCCAGGCGTGATTGCAGACAACGTCGGAGACAACGTCGGAGATGTCGCGGGAATGGGTGCCGATATCTTCGAGTCATTCGTTGGAAGCATTATCGCAGCAATGGTAATCGCAGCAGCAAGTAAGGACCTTCTTGGCCCTGACTATGTGATGATTCCAATTGTCCTGGCAGTAGTTGGTTATATTGCTTCTATAATTGGCGTATTCTCCATTACGGCGATGCAAAACATGGATCCCGGAGCGGCACTGAGGAATACAACTTTCATAGCCGCTGGACTTTTCATCGTTGGCGGATATTTTGCCCTAGACTTCCTGGAGTTGCCCACCAAGGTAATCCAAGCTGTGGCAATAGGTTCTCTTGTCGGCATTCTAATAGGACTGGTGACAGAATACTATACCGGAATAGAAGATGTGTTCTTCTTCAAGGTGCAGGCAATCCCCTACATAGGAGAAGCAAGCAAGACCGGAAGCGCAACAAACGCAATTGCCGGATTAGCCGTGGGAATGCAATCGGTATTCGTCCCAGTATTGCTGATGGCTGCAGGAATCTTCGGAGCCAACCACGTGATGGATGGCGGGGATGCAGGGCTGTACGGGATAGCAATGGCGGCAATGGGAATGCTAGGCACAGTTGGGGTTACCATGACGGTGGATGCCTATGGACCCGTAGCAGATAATGCCGGCGGAATCGCGGAAATGTCGGGCCTGGGCGATGATGTCAGGGAGATCACAGATGGGCTTGATTCGATTGGGAACACAACCGCAGCAATCGGTAAGGGGTTCGCGATTGGAAGTGCTGCCTTGACTGCCCTGGCTCTCTTCGCCGCATTCAAGACCAGTGCCAATCTTGAGGCAGCAGACCTGAGCCTGACCGAGCCAATGGTAGTAATCGGACTTCTAATTGGAGCCGCTCTGCCTTTCGTTGTTGCAGCTATGACAATGAAGTCAGTTGGGAGAGCAGCCGAGGACATGATAACTGAGATCAGGAGGCAGTTTAAGGAAATCGACGGCCTTCTGGAGGGTCGTGAGGGAGTTGAGCCAGACAGCGCAACCTGCGTGGATATATCTACCAAGGCGGCCCTGAGGGAAATGGTGATGCCGGGCGTAGTGGCCGTTTCGAGTCCTGTAGTAATTGGTTTGCTTCTAGGTAGCGCAGCACTGGGAGGAACCCTGGCAGGAGCTACCGCTAGCGGAGTCCTTATGGCACTATTCATGGCAAACGCCGGAGGAGCATGGGATAATGCCAAGAAAGCAATAGAACAAGGGCACATAGAGGGTGCTGCAAAGGGCGACGAAGCCCACAGTGCTGCTGTGGTTGGAGATACCATCGGAGATCCATTCAAGGACACTAGCGGACCATCTCTGAACATACTGATAAAGCTCATGAGCATAGTCAGCGTTGTTATCGCTGGAATGCTGACAAAGAGCGGGGAGCTAGGGACTCTTTGAGACGGAACT
>CACGHY010000023.1 GCA_902573085.1 uncultured Candidatus Poseidoniales archaeon | reverse complement strand
GGATTGACTAACCAACAGAATGACGCATCGACGGTAAGCACAATCGTTCCAGATGCAGTATCGATTGACTTAGGCAGACATCACACCTGCGCTATTGACTCCGGCCAATCGCTGCACTGCTGGGGCAGGGGTGAAAGTGGCCAGATTGGAGACGGGAGCAGATCGGAACAGGTCATTCACCCGACAGAGATATCTCTCGGGCAAAATCTCGGGGCGAACTCAGTATCCTCTGGAGGTTCGTACACTTGCATAGTTGGAACCAATGACCTACTAAGGTGCTGGGGTGGCTCTGATTTCGCGGCTTCACTCGATCTGGGCACAGTCCCCACTGAGTTTACAGCTATTTCAAGATGGAGTTACATTGGCTCATCCGAGAGGGACTGGGATGGCGATGGCGAGTTGAACATCTTCGAGGTCGGAGTAGCATCTGATGGAGACGGAGATGGCTTCCCCGCTGGACCAACTGATTTTGATGACAGCAACCCAACAGTCGCTGCAAACTGTGATTCTGGAAAGTATGGAAGATTCACTTGCAGAGATGCGACTCCGGGATATTACGCAAGCGGGACCGGTAACACAATCATGACTCCTGCAAGTCCTGGAAACTACGTTGATTTCAGCGGTGCAACAACACAGTTGCCATGCCCAGCAGGAAAATTCCAGGAGTTGTCCGGGCAGACTTCCTGCGACGATGCCGAGCCGGGATACTTCGTACCGGCGCCTGGTGCTTCTGCTGGTACTCCCTGTCCAGCAGGGAAATACAACGACCAATATGGCATGATTTCAGACTCGGCTTGTGAGTGGGCAGAAGCCGGGCACAGCGTTCCAGTGCTAACTCAGGTATCCTCTGGTGCCGCTCATTCTTGCGCTATTCTTGATGACCGTTCAGTCAGCTGCTGGGGTCTGAATGACAACGGACAGCTCGGTGATGAAACCAGAATATCGAGTTTGGAACCCCAAAAGGCCTCAATGCCACTTGGAAGAGATGCAGTTGAGATTTCTTCGGGGTCATACCATACCTGTACGCTACTCGACGACGGATCTGTTCGTTGCTGGGGTTCGAACTCATTCGGACAGCTAGGTGACGGCACGACTATCGAAAGAACCACCCCAACGCTCGTTGATCTGGGGGCTGGAGTATCTGCGATTGGAGTTTCATCTGGAGAGTCACACACATGCGCGGTACTCACTAACAGCAGAGTGAAGTGCTGGGGGTTGAATGCAAACGGCCAGATAGGGGACGGGACAACAATCGACAGGCACACCCCTGTATTTTCGTCGATGGGTGGAGTTGGGGCCCTGAAGGTATCCGCGGGTTCTTACCACACATGTGCCATAACCACAGAGAGGAAAGTGATGTGCTGGGGGGGGAGAATTGGAACGGACAACTCGGAGACTCTAGCAATGTCGATCGGAGCACACCAGTTGAGGTTACTATCCCGAGCAATAGCAGTGCAGTATCGATTGACTCTGGAGCTTTCCATTCCTGCCTAGGGATGAATGATGGTTCGACGTTCTGTTGGGGTTACAACGCCCATGGACAATTGGGTAATGGAGAGACTTCGGACTCTAATAGCCCGCTTCCTTCGGCGTTGAGTTCAAACCTACTGCTGATGGAAATAGAGGTTGGACTCTTTCACAGCTGCGGTCTATTCGATTCAGGTGAAGTCGCGTGCTGGGGAGATAACAGCTATGGTCAACTTGGCGATGGGACACTGACTCCTCACTCAACCCCGGAGGTCATCATTCTGAGCACCAATGCAACTTCGCTCTCAGTCGGACATAGGCACACCTGTGCGATTTTCGACGATGCCAGCCTCAAATGCTGGGGGGCGAATGAATTCGGACAGGTTGGGGATGGCGGAACCACTGATTCCAACACCCCCCGGGATATCGACCTGGGGCACGGCTCCAAAGAGCAGGTCCCTTGCGAGAGGGGGACATACCAGCCACTACCCGAGAAGACTACCTGCATTCTAGCATCAAGGGGTTTCATGGTGCCAGATTCCGGCCAGACGGAACAAACTGGATGCTCACCAGGTTACTACTCGAGTCTTAAGGGTCAAAGTGCCTGCGTTCCAGCTGCCAGGGGCTTCTACGTTTCAGGGAGTGAGGCTACGTCGCAGACTCAGTGCCCGGCAGGGCAATCTACGCTAAGCACTGCATCCACATTCTTCGATGACTGCTTCGCAGACTATGATGCTGATGGGGTTCCCGATCAGATAGACGAAGACGACGACAACGATGGAGTCCCGGACGTGGATGACTACGACCCTCTAGATCCGGAAGTCGCCTTCGACTCGGATGGGGACAGGATCCCGGACAGCATCGACACCGATGATGACAACGACGGAGTGAACGACACCCAGGATCCGTTCCCAAATGACCAGAGCGAGTGGGAAGATTTTGATGGAGACGGAGTGGGGGATAACGCAGACGAAGACGACGATGGCGATAATAGGCCAGACTCGTTCGATGTTTTCCCTAACGATCCAAACGAGTGGGCTGACGCGGACGGTGATGGTTGGGGGAACAACGTAGACCCTGACGACGACAACGACGGCAGGTGCGACGACACCACATACCACATCACAGATCAATATGGAGCATTGGTGAGCAATAGGGGGCCTGACCTAGATGGCGATGGCGCCCCAGATTGCCTCACTTCGGCGAAAGGGGACGAGTTCCCACTGGATGCGAATGAGACCGATGATACTGACGGAGATAGCATAGGGAACAACCAGGACACTGATTGCGACGGAGATGGCTGGCTCAATCCTGTACCATGCAACAGCCAAGGTAGCGGAGAAGATGGAACTGATGCCTTCCCGCTGGAAGCGGATAAATGGTCAGACTCAGATGGAGACGGATTTGCTGATCAAGGAAGTAACATGGATGCCTTCCCTGATGATCCTAGTGAGTGGTTGGATACTGACGGCGACGGCGTTGGGAACAATGCCGATGTATGCCCATACGAGTTTGGGGTTGGCCCGCAAGATGAGGATTTCATGCAGACTCTTGCCTTGCCCGGAAATGACCTCGGTTGTCCAATTCAGGCCCTAATCGGAGATGATATAATCGAAGGCGGCGAAAATGAAGCCGAGGATAGTGCATTCCTTGGAGACGACGGCTCACTTGACTTTGATGGCGACGGGATATCCGATGTCGAAGACGATGATGATGACGGTGATGGGATTCCAGATTTGGAGGACGGAGTTCTAGGTGATGAGAAGTGGGCCAGAGACCCATTCAGACCCTTCAGTGGTGAAACCTGGGCAATTCTAGCAGTCTCAGTAACTTTCATCGGAGTTATTGCATACCGTACTGCTGGTTGGAAGAAGAGAGGAGTGGCTAACATCCGCTCGAGAAGGATAAGAATGCAGTGATGGTGCAGGGGGCAGGATTCGAACCTGCGAAGCACTACGCACAGCGACCTGAACGCTGCCCCTTTGACCGCTCGGGTACCCCTGCCTGAGATTGGCTCTTTTGGTTATGACTTCAATGCAGCGAATGAGTGTTTTTGGTGCAGGGGGCAGGATTCGAACCTGCGAAGCACTACGCACTGGGACCTAAACCCAGCCCCTTTGACCGCTCGGGTACCCCTGCTCCGGCCCTTGCGAATAATTACCCACCAAGAAGGCAGCGCATGAACGCCTCTTCCCCCCATAGGGTCATAACAGGGTCTATGCGCCCCCCAAACTGGCAAAAATGGCACGAATAGGGGTTCTCGGACTAGGCAACTGGGGAACCGCCCTTGCCCTAGTGTGGTGTAAGGACGGTCACAACGTGCTAGGCTGGACCGTGGAGCAAGAAGTATACGAGTCGGTCATGAGCTCGCAAGAGAACGAGAAGTACCTTCCTGGATACAAAATTCCAGGGATGGACTGTACAATGGAGATAACCGATGTTACGGAGTCTTGTGAGATTCTGGTACTGGCGCTCCCCAGCTCCGTGATTCTTGAAGTAGTGGACTTGCTCATCCCAAACCTCAGACCTTCCCACCTCCTTGTCGACCTAGCCAAGGGCCTTGCACCTTCCTCCGAGGGAGGCTCGGGAATGATATCTGATGCAATAGAGAGGAGGCTGGCTGACGCTGGTATGTCGAATCAGGTTGTTGTCATGACTGGTCCAACCATCGCTCCAGAAGTAGCCAGGGGAGTGATAACCAACGCCCTGGTAGCTTGCCATGACACGGTAGTGGCCAAGAGAGTGGCAGAGAGGCTGTCTACCGATTCTCTGATTCTGACCCCTGCCGGTGATCCTGTAGGAGCTGAACTATGGGGCGCCTACAAGAACTGCGTAGCCCTAGCATGTGGACTAGTCGACGGACTCAAAGAAACAATCGGTGGCGACAATCTGAAGGCTGCAATGGTACTTTCCGGTTACAGCGAAGGGTTGGTACTTCTTGGTGAGATGGGGGCAGACCCCAAAACAGGTTTCGGACCAGCTGGAATTGGCGATCTTTACGTCACGGCAACGAGCCCGAGGAGCAGGAACAGGACCCTAGGGGAGATGCTGGGTTCAGGAATGAATCTGGAGGAGGCCCTAGAAGAGATGCACATGGTTGCAGAGGGAGTTAGGGCGACCAGAATGTTCCTAGACAGGTCCGAAAGAATGGGCCATCGGACTCCTTTCCTCAGCACACTGGGAAGCCTGTTGGATGGCGAAATAGAAGTTGAGGACGCGGTAAGGAGAATGGCCGGGTCATACGAACCAACATGAGTGAAGGCATCAGTAAATCACTGGATTTTCTTCATTAGACTGAGCGTGTTTAGAATCCATTCCTGGACATAGTCTTCGTAGTCAACATCACAATCTATTCGTTCTACTACCCTTTTTCCCCCCTTCTTGTGAAGAATTTCATCCCACTCTTTACCAGATTCGCAGAAGAATTCGAACGCAGTATCCCCAAGAGCAATGACCGCAAAGTTCACTCCTTCCAAACAATGATCATCCGATCCTTCTACGGAGTTATACAAGTCCTGGGCATTTACTGGCTGTTCACCCTCGCCCCAGGTACTACATACAACAATCAGCCTCTTTGAGGAAGAGATATCCTGCAGTGAAATATCCTCCATATCCATTACTTTCGGATTAAAGTCTAGGTTTCTTGAAAGATGGCCAACATCTTCGGCCAGTTCCTCGGCATTTCCAGTCTCTGTACCGAAGATTAGGAGCAAATCTCTTGCAGACATTCCCTTCACCAGGTTCCTTTACATGGTTCCAGTCAAAGTCTGCTTTCAATGATTGTTAACGAAGTTGGAAAGTTTTTGTATTAATTTAGAAATCATAGAAATACAATACTAGATACAAACATGTTTGAGAGTAGACAAGCGTCCGCCAGCACATGCGAAGAGTCAGTTTGGCCTACTTACTCGTTGGGTTGTATATCCTGAGTGTAGCTTCGGGTTGCATTTCCTCGATGGACGAAGATAGGAGTTCCGACTCAGAAGTTTCCTACCCTTCAATTTGGGACAGGCATTCCTTGAAATGGCAAACAAATCACACATTCTCATTCCTTCTAGAGCCTGGGCCATTCTATCCACTAGATGTACAAGAAGCATTCATCGAAGTAGATACAAGCGAGGTATGGGAAGTAGGGCCCTCTGTATCAAATATCCACCTTTCCTATTGGCTCCCCAACAATACGATAGCCGGGGAAAAGGTGCCAGTAATCGCAGTAATTAGCCCATATTTCTCTTATGGTCAGCCAGGGAGCGAGTCTGGAGCCACCAATGTAGTCGGATCTGGACGTGGGGAGTTTATTTTCGAGAATTTCATTCCCCATGGGTATGCCTTTGCTCAGGTAAGTGTGTTCGGAACCGAGCTTTCGACGGGATGCTTTGATTATCGTGGTCTTGGAGAAGGACTAGGCATCCACCATGCGGTGGAATGGCTTGGTACTCAGGAATGGAGTAATGGGAATGTTGGGCTCTACGGGAAATCTTACGAGGGAGCAACACAATGGGAAGCGGCAGCAATGGGTAGTGAGTTCCTCAAGACTATAGTGCCTGTCTCTGGGACTACTGCCCTACATCCTCTTCTTTATAAGAACGGAAGTGCCGAAGCAAGAAGTCAGATTATGCATATGAACTATTTCTCCAGTACTGTCGATTATAATGAAGACGACTTGGATAATGTCTGTCCAGATATTGCAGAGGGGCTCTTTGCAGGACCAGTGACCTACATTGCTGGCGAAATGGATCCTTACATGCAGAACTACTACGATGACCGAAGTCACATTGACAAGGCTATCAACAATTGGCAAGGTTCAATATTTTGGGTCCAAGGAATGCAAGACTGGAACGTTGACCCCCACCAAGTATTTGGTGGCCCACCTGGGATAAACTGGTACCAGGAATATGTTGACGAAGGTTTCAGTGTAAGGGGGATGTTTGGCCAGTGGGGCCACCATTACCCGGATCAAGTCTCGAGTCACGATGGCGTGAATAGCGGTAATGGTTTGGAGGCAAGAGGGAATATGACCAGATGGGACTGGGCACAGGACCTCTTCGAATGGTTCGAGTACTATCTCAAAGGAATTGGCCCAGAACCTGAGCAGATTGTCCAAATCCAACGCTCGGATGGACAGTGGAGAATTGAAGAAAACTGGCCCCCCGATGATCTTGATTGGATCGACCTACCCCTGGGAGACTGTACTAATATGGGAAATTCATGGGTAGGGGGTGCTCCAGTGATCGGAGGGGCAAGTGAGGTGATTGTTGAGTGTCCAGCATTTGATTTCGACATACATATCTCTGGTTTGGTTAGACTTCACTTACTAGCAACATCCGTATTTGACGGAGGACAGGTCTTCGTGGAGATGCAGGATTCTTCTACTGGAATTAGAATTGGCCATGCAACAATGGACATTCGTTACCATGAAGGCGGAAACGAACCAACTGGAGTTATTCCAGGTGAGACTGTTACGATGATGATGGAATTTCAGGGGCTTGATCATTTGCTACCTTCTGGACATGGAATCAAACTGGTAATGACTACATCTGGCAAAGACTACCTGGCACCGGCTTGCGGTGCGGCATGCCCAGTACATGTGCACATTACAGATGACAGCACTATTTCCATACCGTTCATTGAGAGAGATGGTAACAGAGTACTAATCACACCACAACGAGAATAGAATTCCTGATGTTTGATATCAGACAATTTTTGTTGATTACTAGGTATGTTGATTTCCCCCCCCATAGTCCGTGATGCATGGGCATTAGTGATCTAACTGAGTTTGAATCGAGGCTACTTAAGTGGATTTCTGCATCTGACTTTGTAGAGGTGGCATGGTCGACAAAAAGAGCTGCTGACGCTTTCAAGGTGGAGGAAAAGGATGTCTACGAGGCCCTTGCTTCTCTAACAATGAAAGCCAAGGATCACATTCAGATATTCTATGACGGCGGTGCAATAAGGATAGTCGCAGACTATTGATATATCTTTAACGGGACTCAAGAATCCACCGTGGGATGAAGACTGATATCCATTTTGGAGGATTTATGTCACCTTCATCGTTGAAGAAGGAACGGGCATATATTGAGATGAAATCAATTACAATTACAACTGAAAAGATGATGATTAGATAGGCGAGTACCTTGTCATACTGTAGAAATTTAAGATAGAGGTTGATGTAGTAACCAATTCCACCGGCACCGACAATGCCAATCACGGTCCCGTGCCTGACATTGTATTCGAACATGAATATTGTTTGTGAGATCAAGTTGTTTGCCTGCTCTGGAATTACCACACCTATCGCTTTCTCGATCTTAGACAGGCCCATCGAATCAGCTGATTCTAATGGGATGTTGGACATTCCCTCTATTGACTCGTACTGGAGTTTACCGAGGTAGCCAACAGTGTAAATTGTCATTGCTAGAATTCCCGAGAGTGGCCCGAATCCAACTAGAATGACAAAAAAGATTGCCCATATTATGCTAGGGAGACTTCTGCAAGCAGCGAGAATAAATCTAGACGTGAATGTGATGAATCCAGAATTCAGGTTTCTAGATGCCAAGATAGAAATTGGAAGTGAAAACATAGTTCCGAAAACAGTCGAAATGAATGCTATCTTTATGGTCTCAGTCATTCCAATCCAAGCGGTAGAACAGGTAAAATCGAATGGTGGATATGCTGTGCATACAGGGTATGCTTGGGGTTCTAAAACTCTCCAATCTGGTGGCCATAGTGATTCATTTATGAATACGATTAGATTCTTCCCCCCTCCAGATAACCTCCCCCAATCGTTAACCAATCCATCCATTAACCAGAACGATACGGTGATTAGGACTGGAATGGTGATTAAAGTCCAGTTGATCCTCATTTTTTGACCTCCAAAGCTGTAGTCCGAGAAATGAATGGGTTCACCCTACCATCATCTATCACTAGCATCCTATCTGCAATCGATTTAGCTCTGGAAACATCGTGTTCAACAACGATCAGCGTGGAGGACTCATTTCTAACGAATTCCACAACCTCTGTCTTTACCATCTCAAGAGTTTTCTCGTCTAGTTCGCTCAGAAACTCATCCGCGAGAATAATTTTTGGCGACTGCGCCATGGTCCTTGCAATTGCTACTCTTCTCTGCTGGCCTCCTGAAAGTCTTCTAATTGGTTCGTATATCTTCTCGGATAGTCCCATCCTACGGATAGAATCCAAGCATAAGTCTCTGATTTTACTATTAGGGAATATACTGTAGGGGTTAGAATTGCCTGCTCGTGCGCCCAACATGACGTTGTGCAAAACGCTAGCATGTCGAACTAGTCCCAGACGCTGGGGAATATAGCCCAGAGAACCTCTTTTGGGCCTAACTCCGAAAGGCTGTCCAAAAAGACTAACCTTCCCTTTCAAGGGCCTTACCAAGCCTGAGATGGTCCTGATTAGAGTGGTCTTTCCAACTCCGGAAGGACCAGTTATCGCAATGATTTCTCCGGACGAGATTTCTAATCTGGGTATCTCCACGAGCGGGTTTTTCTTCGAGTATCCAATGGTCAATTCATCTATGTCAAGCACAATAGAATCCATTATCCAGCCCCAACTTATTTTTAGGGGGCCCTAATACTATATTTGGTGTTGGTGGGGGCGTGATTTGGATAGTGCTGATGCTGCTTGCCCCCACCAACTTCTCTTTCGAGATCAGGAGTTGATGTCGAATTTCTCACCATAGTAGGTAGAAATCCCCGGAATATTGACGATCAGGCTAGAATAGCTTCCCAGATGCTCTTGCGTGTTGACTCTTGTCAGTCCAGGCGTATTTAGGACATTAGAGAGGATCTCATCCCCGCATTGGTTCTTCTCGAGTGAAGAGTCTATCTGGTGAACTGTGATATCATAGCATCCTGTGTACGTTTCCCCCCTCATCGTGTAGTTCTCTAAGTACATCATATTATTCAATGACATCAATGCATTGAGCACAGCAGTTCTACTCTGCATATCCAAATAATCCGGGTTGTACATCACTGGGTGACTGGGGGCCTTTCCAAAGGCAGGCAGTGCGACGTACTGGTCCATGTCCAGGCACCAGGCCTCGTTATCTGATGGGTTCTCGTTGTCGCAGTACGATGCTATAGTGCTGTCCTTGGCAAAGGCAACGTCCCCGAATCCCTCAGATAGGCACTTCACTGCCCCCGAGTATCCATAGTAAGGGGTGCCCGAATCAGGGATCGAGGCATTCTCATTGAAGAAGGCATAGATGGTGTTCCTCATTGTCTCAACATCATTTGGATCGCCAATGACGTTGGCATAGCCGTGTCCGATCAGATAACCCATGGGGAGAAGCATCCCGGCAGACTTTAGCCAACCCGTGTGACAGGAGGTCTTGCCTTGTAAAAGAGAAAAGGGATCAGTGTAGGGGTTATCGTCAAGGTGTGCTTCAGCCATTTCACTTCCTGCAAGTACCCAAGCATGTGCACTGTAGTGAGTTCTCCCATCAGACTTTTGATCTGCCGCTAGGACCTCTAAATCGTACTGCTGCCAGCCAACCCATGCGGACCCCCCGTCCATGAGAGCTATGTCGGCATTTCCAAACCTTAGAGCTTCGAGCATTGCACCCTCAGAATCTACACTGTAAAGGGAGACATCGTAGTTTAGTACTTCGGACAAGTAGTCAGCGAAAGACTGAGGGTTCTCATCTATGTTTTCGTAATCGTCCCTTACTTCGTAAGCAATCACCAATGTATCAATTGGACCCTCGTCTTCGTCATTGCCCGCGCAGCCTGCCAGTGAGGCGCTAATCAGCAATATCATTAGTAAGCTTGCGATCTTCTTTTCTTCATACATTTTGGTTACCCTAAAAATTTCGAAAACAGATTTACTTATCAAGTTTAGGCTATCCTAAATTCAAATCTAATTCCGATAAAATCATCTTCTTCTGCCTGTTCAGGATGATAGTGAATACTTCGGCGAGAGCTTTTTTGCTCGTGACAATAATTACATTCTCCGCATCTGTAGTGACTCTTGACGGCACTCATGAATTAGACCTCCAGTCAGAAAGAATGGAGCAGTTCGGAGGAGGGGGGTCGCTTGAAGAGCAATGCAGTTCGATAACATTCGAGGACATTTTCATTTACAATCAAGCAGTTTTTGAGGTTCGCGTGAACGATGACTGGCAGACTGCTGAAGTGGATGCCAGAGCATGGATCAACTGGTCCCTGGCCGATGACATCAGATCTGATCTAGATTCGTTCCTGGAGGGGATTTTGCCCTCTGGAGGTGATGGCTGGCTGTCAACGGATGAGATTGAGGCCATGGTCTCAATTGCCGCGGATTGTCTTGAATACAGCCTAACCCGTATTGGGATAAGGGACGGACCCCCCCATAGGGGAGGAGTTGGTGTTGACTGGATGAACACTACATGGGAGAGCGACCAGACCAACATAGGTCACTTCAACGGAGTTCCCGAGAGGCACTCACAAACTAGAGACTGTCAGGGATTCAGCCAGGAGGGTTGTTTTGAGGTTCCAGTGGTTCCATCAAGCTCTAGAGACTGTGACATTGAGATCAACGATTCGGCAGGAACTGACGAGTGCAGGATCGAGTTATGGCTCAATGCGACAATGGTGATAGGAGGAGTCTCGGACCCCAATGACTTCACTGTAACGTTCAACTCGTCAAACATGAGTAATGCCAGACTAGACTTTACCTTCCCTGTAATGCCCGAGTTGAGGATGGACATGTGGGAGGAGTGCGAGGCGAGATTCGTGGGTCCAGACGAGGACAACCCACAAACCGATGCCCCCCCCGATCAGGGGGAGTTGCATAGGGGACGGTTCGGCTAGTTACAATCTTCGAACTAATGATGATGGAAGCGTCACATACACCCTAGATTCAAACTTCTCAAGGGAAAATTGGCCCTTGGGGGAAGATGTTTTCGCTGACTTCACCACTTCTCCTGTCCCGACAAATGAAGCTCCTGAATGGACCCTGAATGCACCTGCTAACGGAAGCTGGATCCCCGTGTTCGAAGATGGCCCCAATAAGTTATCAGCATGGGAGGAAATTGCATCTTGGTTTGTTGACGAATCCGGAGTAGCAAGTCTGGAAATTTCTTGCACCTCTGGAAAGGCCGAGTTATCCCGGAGCATTGATGGATCATTTTGGGTAAACGTTGACGGGATTACTCAAGTTACCTGTCAGGCATCAGACTCCTCAGGAAAGACCACAGGTAACAGGACATGGTTTATCGGAGTACCTGTTTCTGTTTCTACTACTAACCAACTTCTGGATAATGAGCACTCTCTTACAATTGCTTTCTCTGAGTCATGGGAGCCTGAAACTACCATTCGTTTGGCTTTATCGCAAGATGGGCAACCAAGACAGGTTATGGAGTATAACGGACAAAGCATGGGATCCCATGAACTACTAATGCCGTCCCAGGGCATTGTGCCAGGACCAGTACAGGTGTGGATTGAAGTACTGGTTGGTGATCAGTTTTTCGAGAGAACATTCGATCTTGGAATTGTTAAGGAAAGCGAAGCTCCATTGCTCACACTAGGAATGGCTTCTTTTGATGGTTGGATGTGGAAAATGGAAGGTCAGTATAGCGATCCAGACGGAGAGGCGGTAAGTTTCTCAATCAAGGTTGGAGATGCCGTTTACGCAGTAGAGGTCATGGGAAACACATGGGAGACTGAATGGGTAGACCTCACACCTTTCGCAGTGGGTGGAGAAACTGGCCAGAGGATAATTGACGTGGAGATTATCGGTTGTGATGAGTCTTGGAAATGTACCACTATTCTGACATCTATAGATACTTCAATGATGGAAAACCCAGTAGTTACGGACCCGTCGGCAAGTGGTTCTTCCGAAACCAGTCTTCCAGCCTCAGGCATCCCCTCACTAGTGATAGCTTTCTCGATAGCTATTTTCTTCAGGAGGAGGTCTTAGAATGAGTTTCTCAGGAAGAGTAGATCGTGAGTCTCATGAGGGAGGCCTGCTAATTTCCTTCGAAGGGAGGCCTCCTCGTCTCGGTGCAAGAATCAGAGTAAGGGGTGGCAAGATATTGGGAAAGGTGGAGACTGTTATCGGCCCTATTGACTCCCCTCTGATACACGTACATCCCCTTTACGATGGAATAGACGTGAGGGCATCTGTGGGATCACCCGTCGAAATAGCCCCCCGGGAAAACTCACGCAAGAGTCGCCCAAGAGGAAACTATGGTCGAGGAAACAGGAACAACAAGAACTCTGGAGGGAAATCTGGGGGACGAGGGAGACAGGGTCCAAGAGATAGGAAGGGAGGTGGGATTTCCGGAAGAGGGTACACCCACTACAGAAAGGGGAGTAAAGGTAAGCAGAGGACCTCCGGTAAATCGGGACGAAGGTCACAGAGCCCCAACCGAAGGAGAGGCCCGACTAGGGATGGCAGGGGAAAGAGACGTTAGTCTAGAACCCGAGCATTCTTGGTAGAGGGTATTCTGCGATTCTCATGGCGAAGAGTGCCGAGATGATATGGCTGGATGCCATAGAAGCCAATGAAGGGGGAGACAGGGCGACTGCTCTATCCCTTGCTGAAGAAGTGGTTTCTATCGACGAGAGTCACGCAGATGCCTGGTTTGCTGTCGCTCAGTGGGTGCTGCCAATAGATGCTAGGGGTAAGCAGCAGATGCCTGACATGATTCAGTCATCCAAGTCCATGGCCGCAAGCAGGAAGGCTGTCGAGCTAGACCCTGATAATGAGCATGCGTGGAGGATCGGGGGGGAAATCATAGTCGCCCACTTGGGAATGCTGGAACACGGACTAAAGTGGTGGGAAGACAGGAAGAAAGTTGCTCCAAGTGATGTTCTTCCCTACTTCGAGCAGATTTCTATTCTCATAAGGATGGGTTGCTTCGAGGAAGCTGGGGAATATTTAGATGTCCTGGATGAGATGGTGGAAAGGCAGCCTAGCAAGTCTCTCGAGACTAGGGCCAGGAGGCTCAGAATAATCTACGAGGAGCAGAGCTCTATGGAGGAAGAGTTGTCTTTCAAGCCACAGAATAGCAATGATGAATCATGGGGTCTAATCAGCAGGATGAGAAAGAAGAAGCCACTAACTGAGACTTACTTCCTGCTGATGTTCGTTATGCCAATAGTGTTCTTGTTGGGATCACTTGCGTCGAGTTTGCTCGCAGGAATACCATATTCGACTGTTATTGTAATGCTGATTATTGTCGCCCTGTACTTCGTCGTGATTAACCTCTCCAGGAGGCTCTTGCTGAAACTGAACCGTCCGGAGTCCTTCCTGAATAGGGCCATAGACACGGAGAGCTCCAGCGGGAAGGTCTGCGTACCCGAGGAGATAAGGTCATCCAAGCTCTATACTTACGTCATAGGAAAGAGGACTCCTGCATTCCAAGAGAGACTGGGGCTAATCGAGGAGTCGGGGGAGGCCCTTCCACGGAAGTGGAGTCCCTCGGTACCCGAGCTCTGATCACCCACCGCCGCCCTTGTTCTGCTGCGAGTAGTACTGCGCATAGTATTGCGTGGCATACTGCCTGGCCATCTGCTCATCGTAGCCCTGTGCCACAAGCTGTTGTACGTAAGCCTCGACTGGGTCCATCTGTTCTACGCCGCCAAATGACTCCACGGAGTCCTGCTGATCTGGTCCTCGGCGTCCTCTCATGAACATCATCGTGGCTCCAAGAACTGCAACGAGGATGAGGGCTCCTATTCCGGCGAAAATCAGGGTGGAAGTGTCGCCACTACTCCTCTCATTGCCGCCCT
>CACGHY010000022.1 GCA_902573085.1 uncultured Candidatus Poseidoniales archaeon | reverse complement strand
TTAGAGGAAGTGGACGACGGAGTAACGCAGGATGACGTGGATGCCGCGAGAGAGGAGGGTAGGACGCAGGGAATCTCCGAGGCATCCCCAATCAGCACGCTGGATGTTATACTGCAAAGAGGTTCGTTGAAGTGCGGGGTGAAGGAATCCCAGTGGGGCATGGGCTATCTGGATGCTGGAACGGGGATTAGAACGGGCTTGGATATAGAGTACTGCATGGCATTAGCAGCAGCAATAGGACTGAACCCATATATGGATATCGAGTACATCCTAGCAACGGGATCTAGTAGGTTCGAATTATTGGCATCAGGAGACATAGATGTGCTAATCAGGACAACTACGTGGACTGGTTCTAGAGATGCCGACCTCGACGCGGACTATGCTGCAGTGAACTTTTACGACGGTCAAGGGATTCTGATACGCGGAGATATGGTTGAAGATGATGGGGAGTATTCGCCGTCTGACCTGGATGGAATGTCGATATGCGTGGGACTGGGGACCACTACAGAAGGAAACCTGGTGGGCTGGGCGGACAATAATGAGCTGGATATCAACTTCGTTTACGTAGATAGTTCTGCGGAAGCAACTCAATATCTTGTTGATGGGGATTGCGCTGCTTTTTCCGGTGACATCTCGGCAATGGTCGCCAGGAAGTACTTGCTAGAGTCTGTTGATGAGAGTTGCGGTGTTGTTGCTGACCCAGAAGATCAGGACTGTGACGGTCTTTGGATAGCCCCTGAGACTCTTTCAAAAGAGCCTCTAGCGGCTGTAACGAGGGATTACGACTCCGAATGGAACGAGGTGGTCTCTTGGACGTGGTACGGGATGATTACGGCGGAGGAACTCGGCGTCCACTCTGGGAACTACTTATCGTTTGGCGATGTATGCAATTCTGGGGGAGAAGATTACGATTACCAGATCTGTAACCTCCTTGAGGATAATTTGGGCCTAGGGACCCCATCTAACCCGCTTTCAAATAACTGGATGAAGGATGTTCTTTCGACAGTAGGTAATTACGGTGAGGCCTACGATAGGTCCTTCTGTGACGGCACATATGATGGCGTGAGTGGTTCGGACGCTATGACGGGTTGCGTTTTCCCAAGGTCTGGGACGTTGAATGCCCTCGTTTCCGAAGGAGGGATACAATACGCTCCATCGTGGAGATGAGAAACGCGGTAATGTGTTTATTGAGAAGAAGAGAATCCTCCGAACCGGACTTAATCAGAGGATTTAGGTTCAGATACCAATGAACGCTTTTTCCTCACTAACATAGGATGCCAGAAGAAGTCGAGCATCAGCTCGCTGGACACTCAGTCACCCCTGGTTATGGCTGGCGTGAGTTCCCTGGAGTCTCGCGAGCGACCCAGAATCGAAAGGACGTACCACCCGATCGATAGGATAGGGGTGGAGATGAAGAGTACGAGGCAGAACCAGACGAAAACCAGCCCGTCAGCTATGGGCCAGGCCCACACGGAGGCACAAGCCAAGGTGACGAGGAAGAGAATTCTAGAGGCCTCGCTCGGCGTCTCTGTGCCCCTGTGGTTTCTCCTCGGGGACAGCAGGTAGTCAGCCGCGCCCATGGTCTCACTTCCTCGCCCTGACGGCGACCGTCGTCGTGACCTCGTCGTCCAGGGACCACTGCTCGAATACGCACTCCTCCGACACTATCCTAAGTAGCAGGAGGTCTGCCTTTCCGCTTCCGTCTCCTATGGCTATGCGATCACCCCCACGAACTCCTCCACGACGGAGAAGTCGGGGTAGTAGGTCCTGCTCTGCCATACAAGCTGGCCCTCGGGGTCGAGGACCTGGAGGGTTGGGGTGACGGGGTTGTTGAACGCCTCGGCGAGTGGTACCTCGCTCTCCTCGCCGGTTGTCGCGTCCCATGCGGTCGCGCCGTCCACAGGCATCAGCACCGGCCACGGGCTGTAGTAGTCGGAGGAAGAGTTGCCATAGGTGTTGTTCACGTAGGTGGTCATCTCGAACCTGGGGTACCTGTGCACGGTAACTATGTTTGAGTCCTCGGAGATGGTGCCGTTGTCCACGCACTCCCTGATCATCTGGGTCCACTGGTGGCAGCCTTTGCAACCCGCCGCTGCCCAGAGGATCAGCGTGCTGTTGTTGCCCGACTCGCCCAGGAGGTCGTAGGTAGGTTTCACGTCGACGTCCCTCCCAAGGGTTTGGGCCACTATGTTTAGCCCCTGCAGCTCGCTCTCGTCGCTCTGCGATTCTTCCACTTCCACGACGTTGTCCTCCGTGATGCAACCGGGCAGGACTAGGATTGCGACCAGCGCGAGCACTGCTTTGTTCATGGATTGCACATTGTCGTGTCAGGGATAAATGGTTGTTCGGCGGTTGCTAGCGTCTGCAGTGGCCTGATGTGCCTCAGTACGTCAGTTGCACGTCCGAGTCCGTGGCTAGTGCGATGACGCCTGGAGGTCCGCTCCACTCTATCTGGTCGTCGGGGACGATGAGGGCCCCGTCGCCCTCGCTGTGGCCCAGCGTGGCCTTGACCGATGCGAAGGAGCAGTACAGTGTTGCGGAGGATATCAGCGACTCCATGAAGCCGGCCACCACCTTCGAGTCCGGGCCCATCTCTGCGTCCAGCTCCTCGATGTAGCCGGCGTCCAGCAGGCGCGTTCCTGCTGCGGCGAAGAACACGCTCACCCTATGCCCTTCCGCTACGGCCTGTGCCGCGCAGGCAAGGCCGACTATCGATTTCAGTGTGTCATTTCTCGGTTCTGATACGAACTTCACGAAAACTCTCTTCTCCATAGTGCGGGGTCGGAAGATTAGCATTTCATCTATTCGTCAGGGTCGTCAGCGCCCTAGTTCCCATTTGCGAAGGAGACCAGCCTGTCGATGGGAAGGTGGTCCACGGTGTCCCTGCAGTAGTGGGCCTCGACCACCTTTCCATCCTCGTCGATCAGGATGTCCACGGGCATGGTGGAGAGCTTCGACATCGACATCGTCATCGGGACGTAACCTCGCAGCATTGCCTCGAGCGTCGTCAGCGGCGCCCTCAGGGGGGCCAGCATCAGGCCTGCCACGGACTTGGTGACCCCGTTCTCGAGGAAGGTCTCGTAGCTCTCATCGGCTACTATTGTGAACTTGGGCTTGTGTTTGGCCATCCTCTTGGCGAGGTCAGATACCTCCGCGTCGAAGACTCCTACCATGACCGCGTCATCCGGGAACTCGTCCCACCTCTTCATTATCCGGTTGATCCTGATGTTGCAGAAGGGGCAAGAGGAGAATCGGAAGAAGGTCAGGATGACCCTCCTGCCCTTCATCGAGGACAGTTCGAACGTGGAGCCGTCGATGGCTGGCAGTGTGATATCGGGTGCGGAGTCGCCTTTCTTGAGTCTGTTCATAGCCGCTTGTTGGGAATGCGGTGTAAAAACTGGACCCTGAGTGGTTCTCGTCCCTAGTTCCTTGGCTTGGCCCTCTTGGACCCGCCGCGGGAGCGGTTGTTCCTCTTCCCCCTCCCCTTCCTTCTCCCGTTCCGGCGGTTCGAGCCCTGCTTGGAGGACCTGTGAGTGGTGCTCTTCCTCGACCTGCGTGCCCTCTTCTTGTTGCTCTGACCCTTCCTGGCCTTGCCGCGGAACTTCGCCTTCTCCGAGGGGACCCGGACGAACTCCCTCTCCTCGAGGGCCTCAGGCTCTGGCTCGGTTGTCTTGCAACTTATCCCGACCTCCTCCTGGATACGCTTGTACTGCCTGTTCTGGGACCTCAGTACCAGTGAGACAACGGTGCCGGTAGAGCCTGCCCTGGCAGTCCTCCCGCTCCTGTGCTTGTACGCCTTGCCGTCATCTGGCGGGTCGAAGTGTATCACGCAGTTGACGTCGTCCACGTCTATCCCCCTCGATGCGACGTCGGTGGCTATCATTACCCTGGCCTGCCCAGCGCTGAACTTGTGCATCGACCTGTCACGCTGTTTCTGCTTCATGCCGCCGTGGAGGGTGGTGAACGAGAGGTCCATCTCGCTCATCTCGTCGCCGAGCCTGTTTACCCCTGCTCTGGTCCGGCAGAAGATGATGCTACGCCCGCACTTCTCCGCGATGTATGAGGCCAGCTCAGCCTTGCCCCTGGAGTTGATCTTCCAGAAGAAGTGCTGCATGCTGTCCATGCTCACCTCCTCTGGCCCTATCCCGACTCTGAGTGGGTCTTCCTGGTATGACTCGACGATCTCGGAAACTTCCTCGTCGAGGGTCGCGCTGAACAGTATCGTCTGCCTGTCCTGCTTGCACTTGTCCAGAATGGAGCGAACGGGTTGCATGAACCCCATGTCCGCCATCCTGTCAGCTTCGTCGAGGACGACTATGCCGACGTCGTCGAGCCGCAGTGCCTCCCTCTCGATCAGGTCGATCAGCCTACCGGGGCACGCCACGAGGATCTCCACCCCCTTGTTGAGCCTCCTGTACTGACCCTTGTACGGGGTCCCCCCGTAGACGGATGCCGTCCGGAGGCCTATCGAGTCAGCCAGTGGCCCCAGGACCCCCCTGATCTGCTCCGCCAGTTCTCTAGTGGGGGTCAGGATGAGAGATGTGGGCCTCTTAGGCTCTGCCTTGGGTGACATCGTGACCAGCGGGATGCCGAACGCGAGCGTCTTCCCGGAGCCCGTTGGAGCCCTGCAGCAGACATCCCTGCCCTCAAGTGCCCCCGGGATCGTTTTGCTCTGGACCTCGAAGGGCTCCTCTATGCCCACCTCACGCAGAACGTCTGCCAAAGCCGGCTCGACCCCCAAATCTGTAAATCGAACCAAGATGTGCCTCTCTTTGAGCGCGCCTACCTGCCCTATTTAGTATAAGGAGTGGTAAAGAAATGCGGATAGACCATTGGGGCGCTAAGTTCCTTCATCCGACCACCACTTGCCCTTATTCTCGGCCCAGGTTTCATCTCCGGACTCCCTGATGAACCCCTCCAGCTCCTTGAGTGTGAGGTATCCGTCGCCGTCCTCGTCGTGCTTTTCGAAGAGCTCCTGCATCTCCATGATCTCCTCCTTGCTGTCTCCGTCCATCTCTTCCATCATCTCATCGTAGGAGAACCTACCGTCGCCGTCCTTGTCCAGATCGCGCATTGCCAACATAAACATCGGTGCTAGGATGATCCTCTCGAGCGAAGCGAAGATGCCCTTTTCCCTACCCTTCCCGGAGCGGGAGGTCCTGAGAGTCATCGTTCCCTCATTCATGACCATCTGCCCCATACCAAGGAAGTGCATCGCGCACTGGGACGAGAGCGCCACCGCCATCAGGCCCAGTGGGGCCCCGCACAGCAGTGCCATTATCACCTCCCCCTCTTGGTACATGGCGTAGAACAAAGCCTCGAAGAACAACAGTCCGGCCAAAATTCCGCCTACCTTCTTCACCACCTCTGGTCCCGACATCACAGTGTCATCGGGGTGGAGGTTTATTTCTGCCATCTCAGAACCTCCTATTTCCTGCCCAGGAGGACCAGCGTCCCTCCCCAGTCCTCTCTTGCCCCGGTCTGGTGGTGCTCGACTTCGCTGAAACCCGCATCCTCCAAACCCTCAACCCACTCCTGGATCGACATCGTGGCCATCGGGACCCCCAGGGAGTCGGGCCACGAGATGCTGACTGGGTTCTCGACATAGTGGTCGATGCCGATCGCGATGATTCCGCCCTCCTTCAGCCAGTGGCGGTTGAGGTCCGAGAGGAATGCCAATGGGTCCTCGAGGTAGTACATGAATTCCATAGTGATGACCAGGTCCACTTTGCTCTCAGGCTGCCAATCGGGCAGCCTCTGGCACGCGTAGTTCCCCTCCGGGTCGATGCTCCTGGCCTTCTCGATCATGGATTCCGAGCCATCAACACCAGCGCATCCCCCGCATCCCTCTTGCGCGCTTAGCTTCCTGACCGCCCAACCGTTTCCGCATCCGACATCGATCGCGGAGAACCCTTCGCTCAATCTCGGGATCGTCTTCGAGATCATGAATTCGACGCTCGGAGAGTGCCCGGTTTCCATGCCCTCGTCCTTTCCCATCTCGGCCCATGAGCTGAATAGCTCGACTGCGGATTTTTCGCCCATGGCTCCTATCGCGGGGAGTGGGTATTTTATCATGCGAGTTAGGGGATTGTGACAAGAGAAAACATATGAAATATCAACGCCATGCAGTTGAACCATGGCCAATGAGTTCGATAACGGGGACTTCGGCTCCTTCGCTGCCTCTCGAAGGTCGACGCGGGACTTCCTCCCGACACCCGTCCCGGATGAGGCGATAGAGGAGATCATCGCTTCGGGCCTTACATCTCCGAGCTGGAGCAACACCCGCCCTTTCGTGGTAGCAGTTGCGAAGGGGGATGTCAGGGATCGCATTTCGGCCGAGTTCCTGAGGCGCTTCGAGATGGTCAAGACCGGCCAGGGCGAGGGTCTTCTGGGGAAGCTGAAGGCCCTGGTTCGCTGGAGGGGGCTTCCGACCAGCAATTGGCTGGTCATCAAGAAGTACCACAAGGACCTGCTACCGAGATCCCAGAAGGTCGGCAAAGAGCTATTCACTCACATGGGGATAGACAGGGACGACAAGGAGTCCAGGGACAACTTCTGGGCCAGGAATTACGAGTTCTTCGGGGCCCCTGTAGAGCTGTTCCTGTTCACGCACAAGAGCCTGGGCAAGTTCGCAGCCTCCGATGCCGGGCTATTCATGCAGAACCTGATGCTCTCTGCCCACTCCAAGGGACTGGGGACCTGCGCACAGGGCTCCGTCGCAGTCTGGGAGGACGCGGTCAGGAAGGAGTTCGAGGTGAGCAAGAACTACTCTCTCCTCTGCGGGATTTGCGTAGGTTACCCGAGCGAGACCAGCGTGAACAGTTTCGGGGCGGAGAGGATCGCACCGTCTGAGATAATCCTGTCAGCGAAGGGCCGGGCGTGAGCCCGGGCTATTGTCCAGCCTGGACTCCTCATTGACGGGCAAGTGAATCAGGGACGAGAAGACCCCTACCGCGATGCCCACCCACCAGACTGTGGTGTAGCTCCCGTAGGTGTCGTAGAGGACTCCTCCCAGGTAAACCCCGACGAAGCTTCCTAGCTGGTGGGAGAAGAACACGATCCCGTAAAGGGTGGCCATGTACCTCATCCCGTAGATGTGTGCGACCAGGCCGCTGGTGAGGGGGACGGTGGCCAGCCAGAGGAAGCCCATCGCGGCGGAGAATATCATGACGGTGTTCGCGGTGATGGGAGTTAGGATGAACCAAGCCGCCGCCACGGAGCGACCGGCGTAGATGCCTGAGAGGAGCCACTTCTTCCCGAACCGCTTGCCTGCCCATCCGGCCAGCAGGGTCCCCACGATGTTGGCAGCCCCGATAACGGAGATAGCCAGGCCCCCGAGAGCAGCGGTGGTCTCTATCCCGAGGTCCCCGCACCAACCAGTCGGGTCGATGGGGGCGCTCATCTCGGTGATCAGGGCTGGGAAGTGCGCGGTGATGAACGCCAGTTGGTAGCCGCACGAGAAGAAGCCGACGAAGATCATCATGTAGGACGGATCTTTGAGTGCGATGCGGAGTATCTCGCCTAGGCTCTCCTCCATCTCCTGCTTGGCAGCGGCCTCGGGGGCTCGCATGAACGGGAGCAGAACGAGGACGACCAGAATGGAGGCCGCGAATATCAGGAACACGGACTGCCATGGCATCCTCTCCAGCAGGAACACGGCGACCGTTGGCCCCACTATCTGCCCAGCGGAACCGGAGGCAGTGGCTATGGCCAGGCTCATGGCCCTGTGCTCGGGGGCGCTCGCACGTCCCACTACCGCCAGTATGACCCCGAAGCCGGTCCCGGCAATCCCGAACCCGACGAGAACCCCCCAGAACTGGATGGCTAGAGGCGATGTGGCTCCCGTGGTGAGGACCAGGCCCAGCGAGTATAGGATTGCCCCGAGTATGATCGCCTTCCTGTCTCCGATCTTCTCCGCGAAGGCCCCGAAGATTGGGGCTCCGAAGCCCCATGCGAGGTTCTGTATCGCTATGGCAAGGCTGAACTCGGCCCTAGGCCACCCGAACTCGTCCTGGATGGGTATCTGGAAGACTCCGAATGAGGCTCGGATTGCGAAGCCCACCAAGACGATGATACATCCCACGACGAGGACCGGGGTGAACAGGCGCGGTCCCCTATCCATGGTACTCGTGCCGAGGCTGGGGGATGGTTCCAATAATTCTGCCTTAGGTGCATTGGATATATTACCGCCATTTGTTGGGAGAGGGGCATGCCCGAACTGGAGGCCGGCGGTCACTCATTCCATTACATGGAGCTGGACGGCAGTGGACCTACGGTTCTGCTTCTCTGCAGCACTGGATTGGATTCCAAGCAGTGGAAGGGGCTTATCCCCCACTTGGAGGGGAGGAGGGTCCTCTGCCCCCACTACCTCTGCTATCCTGGAACGGATGGTTGGAAGGGGGATGGCGACATAGACTCCTGGATGGACTACCGCGCGTCCGAAGCGATTCTGCTGGCTGAGGACGGGCCTGTGGACATAATTGGGCATTCCTACGGGGGTTTCATTGCTCTGAATCTGGCCAAGGCGCACCCGGAAAGGATCAGGAGGATGGCTTTCCATGAGCCGATAGTCTGGGGGTGCCTCCAGCACACCGATCGTGACGATTTGAAGAACGAGTTCGGGGAGGTGGTTGAGACATTCTTCACGGAGGATCTCGAGCCGGAGGACTTCCTCAGGGACTTCGTCGATTACTGGAATGCTCCGGGGGCATGGGACTCGATGCCCGACCACAGGAAGGATGCATGGAGAGAGCTTCAGCCGAAGATACTCAGCGAGGTGAGGCTGTTGTGCTACGACAGGACCCCTTCCGAGTACTACGAGGACATCTCGCACCCGATTCTCATTACGATGAGTTTGGACACCCCCCCTCACCAGTTCGAGGCCTGCAGTATCGCCTCCGCCGCACTTCCCGATTCCCGCATCGTCGAGGTCCCGGGAGGGCACATGGGAGTGGTGACAAGATCGAAAGACGTTGCCCCACATCTAGCATCGTGGCTGATGTAGTGGAAAAACGGGACTCTGCGTGGAAATCGCCTTCGTTCCGTTGTCCTCTAGAAAACTTTCAAGTAGGTTTTTTGTTCCTCGCATGTCAAGGTGAAAGAATGGCAGGACAAATAGCAAGAATAGGACTAGCAGCAAGCGCAATATCCATCTTGGCATCGATATACATTTACACGATGCACGGCGATGGTGGAGATACAGAATTGGGCATCTTCGTGGGACTTTGGGCCCCTACTCTGATTTTGTTCTCACAAGAGATCGACAAGATGATGGAATAGTCATCAAAGTGATTTGCGCCTAAGCTCCGAAACCAGATTGGACGGTATGACGCTCTCTACTGTCATACGGTCTCCATAGGGGTGATCGAACCCGAGTGAAGTGGCATGCAAGCAGAGCCTGTTGACGCTTGCCTTCCCCCTACCGTACCTCGTGTCCCCGGACACCGGGCATCCCAGTTCACTCATGTGCAGCCGTATCTGAGCCCGCCTCCCGGTGTCAATCTTGATCCTCACAAGGGTGTGGATAGGTCCTTTCTCCTCCACATCCCAGTGAGTTATCGCCTCCTTACCGCCCCTCTCCCCCTTTTGGACCAGTCGGACTCTCTTGTCCTTTGTCTCCTTCACCCTCGATGTCGAGATTCCTGACGATGAGGGCGGACTCCCGAATACCACGGCATGGTATATCCTCTCCACCGTGCGGCCCTTGAACTGGCTCTGCAGGAGATCCCTGACCTCGGGAGACTTGGCTAGGACGAGGCAGCCCGACGTCTCCCTATCGAGACGGTGTACAAGATGCACCCTCTTGGACTGAGTCTTGGATACCCATCGGAGGGCTCTGTCGAACATCGTGTCTGGCTCGCCCCTGGGAGTCGCCACCGAGAGGAGGCCGGCTGGCTTGTTCACAACCATCAGGTGCTTGTCGTCGTACAGGACATCGGGCTCCGGGATCCCCCCCTTCTTTGATGGCCCCTCCACCTCGGTACGAGACAGAGTCTCAACGGCCGAACCGGCAGAAACCTCCTGCTTGGCTCTGGAAGCCCTAATTCCGTCCACAGTGACACGGCCGTGGTCTATCATCCTCCTGAGGGAGTTACGCTTCGCCTCTGGGTGTAGCAAGGACAGGATTTCTATCAGGAAGCCATCCTCCTCTACTACTATCCTGGGGTTTGCCACAGCTCTGCCAAGAGCCGATGGGCATCAAGTTTGACGAGAGCCCGTTGATTTGAGGATCTGCTTGGGGAATGTAACAAGAGTCCCAAATGTGATATCCCGGGCTCTCGGGACAGGCTCGTGGAGACCGAGGTTTTCCTCCTCCTGATGCTGTTGGGAGTGTTCGCTGGATTCGTGGACAGTGCTGTGGGAGGAGGCGGTTTGCTCAGGCTCCCCGCCATGCTCAGCGCTGGCCTCCCCCCCCATGTCGCTCTTGGCACCAACAAGCTCGCATCGACGGCAGCGGCAGCAATTGCGAGCGTCAAATACCTCCAGAGCGAAATCGTACCCAGGAAGGCGGCCTTCATCGGCTGGGTACTGATGATCGTCTTCTCAGTGGCGGGAACTCTGGTTGTGCTCTCGATAGATGCAGAGATGTTGCTAGGGATCGTGGTACTGGTACTGTCGGCACTGTTCTTCTACGTCCTGTTCAATCCCCAGTTCGGGAAGGAGGAGGAAATCAAGGAGGAGAGGGTTATCCCCGTTACCGTCGGGATGGGTGCTGGGCTTGGCTTCTACGAGGGATTCCTGGGCCCCGGGACGGGTAGCATGCTTTTGGCCGGCTACGTCAAGGGCGCAGGATTTGGAATGGACAGGGCCGCTGCAACCGGTAGAATCCTAAATTTCGGGGGGAACATAGGCTCAATGGCGATGTTCGCATTGGCGGCATCTATCGACTACGAGGTCGCGATCCCATTCGCACTGGCGAACATGATCGGGGGCTATCTAGCACCCGGGTATGTCCTAAAATACGGCTATTCGCTACTTCGCCCGATGTTCCTAATCGTGGCAGCGATCATGATATCAGTCCAGGTTTACTCTTTCCTTGGCTGACTATTGCTGAAATAGTACTCCTTGATGTCAGCTCGATGAGATGGGACGAGAGCAGGATGGGCGACCAGTCTGGCAAGGTCGCAGTAGTTACCGGCAGCAACACCGGAATAGGGTACTACATGGCGAGGGCCTTGGCATCCAAGGGTGCCTCGGTAATCATGGCATGCAGAGACTCCGCCAAGGGGGAGGCTGCTAGGGAAAGAATCCTCGAGGAGTTTCCTGACTCGGAGGTCTCCGTGTCGGTCCTGGACCTTGCGGACCTCTCCAGCGTGGAGGATTTCGCTTCCAACTTCTCCCCAGAGGGGGGTCTCGACATCCTGATCAACAACGCGGGGGTAATGATACCCCCGAAGTCCAGGACCAAGGACGGATTCGAGCTGCAGTTCGGGACCAACCACCTGGGACACTTCGCATTGACGGGGAGGCTTCTGCCGGTACTGGAGGGGACTGGAGGAAGTCGCGTGGTGACGGTTTCCAGCATCGCGCACAACCCAGGGGTAATAGACTTCGAAGATCTGCATGGAGACAGTAAGAGGTACAACAAGTGGGGCTTTTACTCCCAGAGCAAGATAGCCAATCTGACCTTCTCACTTGAGCTGGGCAGGAGGCTCAAGAGAGCCGGTTCGGGAGTCTCTGCACTAGCCAGCCATCCGGGATATTCGGCCACCGACCTACAGAGATACTCGCTGTTCTGGCGCTTCCTGAACGTGTTTGCTGCCATGTCCGCCAAAAAAGGAGCAGAGGCCACGCTCTACGCTGCCACAGAGGAGGGCGCTCTGGATCACCCGTACTGGGGCCCGACCGGGATAATCGAGATGAGGGGAGAGACCGGGAAGGCGAGGATCAATCGAAAGGCGAGGGACGAGGCGACGGCGATCAGGCTCTGGGAAGTGAGCGAGGAGCTGACCGGAGTCAGGTACCTTAGTTAGGCGAGTCACGATGCCAGCGGAGATTACTGCTGCGGTTGCGCTGCTTATCATCACCCCCGGCTGGGCAATCGCATTGCTGGCGACAGCAGCATACCTCTGGCGGAGTCTTAGGTCCGCTGATTCAGACTAGCCTTCCTTCCATCCCACCTGCGACCTCGATAACCTGACCGGTGATGTGGCCTGATATCTCGTCGGAGGACAGGGCCACAATGACATTGGCAACATCCTCCGGCATAGCCAGCTTCTTGAGTGCCATAGTGGACTTCGCCCTCTCGGCGATTTCCTCGTCCAGCCCCGATTCAACCTTCTTTGGGGTCATTGTCCATCCAGGGGCGACCGCGTTGACCCTGACGGATCCGATTCGCGAGACCTCGTTCTTTAGTGACAGCAGGAGGCCGGTCGTGATGGCGCCCTTCGCGGCTGCGTAGTCGGAGTGGCCGGCCTCACCGTATATGCCAGCGGTAGATCCGACTAGGACGAGGGACCCGGTTCCCTGCCCGGAGGCGTGGGAGAGGAATGACCTGGCGGTGTTCGCTGTGACGCTGAGGTTCGACATCACCGTGGACTCCCAGCGCTCACTTCCGATTTCCCAGATCGGCCTCGGTTCGGGTGGGTATAGCCCCGAGTTCGCTACGCAGACATCCAAACCCCCCATTTCTGATACAACCCTTGAGACCATGTCCTCGGCATTGGACGGGTTTGTGAGGTCTGCATGGACGGCCATCCCCCCTATCTCTGAGGCAAGCGATTCGGCCTCGTCCTGGGAAGTGTGGTAATGCACCGCGACGAGCGCACCCTCCTTGGCGAAGTGCCGACTGATGGCTTGGCCGATGCCACCGGCCCCACCCGTAACAAGCACCACCTTCCCACTCAGTCCTGTGTCCATGTTTCGTGTGACTGGACCGCCCTAATAACTACGACCTAGGTGTTGAATACGCCTACTCCTTGCGAGGTGCGAGCGAGCATGTCCAAGGTCAATTTCGCAGAGAAGCTGTCCAAGTTCTCCGAACAGTGGACGCCTAAGGTGATAGCGGAGATGAACGACTACCAGTTCAAGCTCGTTAAGATAGAGGGGGAGTTCGTTTGGCACGAGCACCACGACACCGACGAGGCATTCATCGTCATCGAGGGCAGCATGAGCATTGACTTCGATGATGGTTCTTCAGTGGATCTCGATGAGGGCGAGATGTATGTAGTGCCCAGGGGGGTGAGGCACAGGCCACGCGCGGAGTCTGAGTGCAGAGTGATGCTAGTGGAGCCCAAGGGAGTGGTGAACACGGGGGAGTCCGACAGCGAGCTGACCGCGCCCAACGACGAGTGGGTCTAGCTACTCCTCCTCTGAGAGTCCCTCAGCAATCGCAGCCGCTTCGGTGGGATCTACCTCGTGATCTACTATCAGGTGCCTGATCAGAAGGTAGCTCTCCGTCTTCTCCCCGCAGATGGGGCATGAGACGATTTCTAGGGCTGTTGTCCTCCTCTGGGACCTGGTGATCGTGGGAGCAGGCTTCCGGTCCAGTGCCGCGATGAACGCGATGGCTATCACGGCCCCTCCGCATGCCAGTCCTGTGAAAAGAGGAGCGGGGGGCGAGTCCTGTTGCAGCGTTATGTCCTGGTTTACGGATCCAGATGGGGGGCTCCGGGATTCATCTAAGTCGATGGTGTGGGGGAACCTCTCGCCCTTCAGTGCCAGGAATATCCCGGCACCGTCGTAGGACTCGTCGAGCTCCAGGGTTATGGTGAACTCCCCCTTCCTATCGGTTGTGGCCTCTATGCCCCGAAAGGTGTGGCAGTCGTACTCGAACTCCTCGCACTCCACCTGTATCTTCCCCATCTCAACCGGCACCGCGTTGGAGTATGTCGCCGTGCCGGATATGCTGTATGACTCTGCTGAGACGCTGGGCACTGCGATAATCAACGTGGTAATGGCGATCGGCACGAGGATGTTGCGCATAGACGCTGGTGGCTACCGGGGCTAATAATACTGAGTTTACAAACGTGAACTACTGTCCCTGGTCAGTCCATGCCTGTGCCCACCTGTCAAAGATTCTGATATCGAACGAAGCCTCGGAGTTGGTGGACACGGAGTAGTGGTCTCCCTCTGAGAGGAGCCCGGGGCCACGGTTATCCTCCCATGACAATTCCCACCAATCGCCCCCCTCTGTCGTGTTGCTGGAGCTGCCTTCGCTAAGCAGCAGTGTGGCCACGGAAGAGCCCTCAGAGACGACGTGAATCTCTATTTCTGACAATGACGCCTCGTGAGTCATCTCGCTGGGCACTATGCCCTCCACGACGGTCTGCCCTCCAGTCTCGTTCTGGTATTGCGGCACAGGGATGAATGGGACTGGGGATCTGGCGAATTCGCTAATTCCGCTAAGCTCCAGGTACTTGCCTCCCTCCAGATACTCCGTGTAGTAGTAGGTCATGAGTCCAGAGTTCCAATAGTCGGTTGAGATGGACATCCCGAAGGTCACGTCTTGCTGTTCCAAACCCCCGGAGTACACCGTTATGCCCACTATCTTAGGAGTCAGTCCATGGAGCTCGAAGTATATTTCATGAGTCCCGTTTGCCGCTCTCGCGATCTGATATGATTCTAAGGCGTCCCCAGTTATGGTCCAAGACATATCCGAGAACTGGGATACATCGAACCGAAACGGGGGCCATCGTGACTCTGGATTCTCAGAGGCAAGCCTAGCAATCTCGACGAATGGGTCCTCATAGCTCGGTTCCATGTCCCTCCCGATCATCCATTCCCCAGTCGTTCTGGTGAAGGTGTCCCTCCCACCATCCCATATCTCGTATCCTACTAACTGGGAGTCTCCCAACGTCACCCTGTTTGCTACCTGCCTGAGTCTCAGGGAGTCGTCCTTCTCGATCCTCCAGACCATCTCGCCATCGACATCGGATTCCGTGAACCTGGTGATGGTTGTTACTGCTAATGTGTCGAACTGGGATGCCAGATCAAGGGCGTCGATCTCCCCTACTTCCTCCAGAAACGAGTTGAACGCGCTGCTCGTTAGCGGGAAGCAGGTGCCCTCCGGGCATGGCCTCTCCATCTCCATGCACCCTGGCAGAGCAGATGCAAGAACTATCAGGACCAAGGCCGATGCTTTGTACACGTTCAGCCCCGGAAGTGCGTCCAAATATGCGTTCCTGATGCCTTTGTCATGGTCAATGAGTTTGCGTTGACCATATATGGGACGCACAGCGGGCGGTGGTTTAGGGGGGTCAGTAATGGTTAGCAACATCCTGGTGGTGTACAAGAAAAACTTCGAGGAGGTCCACGACAGGTCGCTTGAGGAGGTTCGCTCGGTCCTGGACTCGTTGGTCTCCGAGAGGGGCCTCAACGTGGGCTACACCGCGAGGGAGACCGTGAGGAGGACCGACTTCATCGAGCCCGATCTGGTGATAGTCCTGGGGGGTGACGGGACACTAACCTCGATAGCACACTCCGTCGATGAGTCAACTCCTGTGATGGGGGTAAACAGCCACCCAAAGGACGATGACGAGAACGGGTCATACGGCTTTTACATGGGCAGCAACCCGAGGACCTTCAACGAAGATGTCCAGGCTGCGATAGAAGGTCGCGCAATAGTCAACGTCCTTCCGAGGCTACAGGCGGAGATAGAGACCACCAGCGGGAATGTGATCAGGTGCGACCCGGCACTCAATGACCTCCTAGTGGCTAACACCCATCAGTACCAGCCCTCCAAGTACAGATTGCGCAGGGGGGGCATCGACCGAATGCAGTATTCGTCAGGGTGTCTTTTCTCCACATTTCTCGGCCAGGGGGCTTGGTTCAGGCACGTGGTGGACATCGGGGGCACCGAGTTCCCTGCCAGTGAAATCGACGATCACTACCTTTTCGCTGCTAGGGACCTGCCCCGGAGGGACAGGGCCGATGACGGCTCCCACTGGGAGTGGACGAACGAGCCTAGCGTCATGGTGAGCGACATGCACAGAGGCTACGTAGTAGGTGACGGTTGGGATGAAACGCACTTCACAAGGGGAGCAACCCTGACTGTTGACGTGAGAGGCCCTATTCTGAGGCTGTTGACGTTCAGGGAGACTATACTGGAGCGTTTCGACAGCTGGATAGAATAAATCTCGAACAATCCCAAATCAATTGTCTTGTTCTGGTGACGATTTCCAACGGCTGTCGACTGACATTGGCAACTAGCCGCTGGCTGGCATCCCGGTTGGCCCTGAGGGCCCTCGCACAAAGGCGAGGACCTCTCAGTCCTTGCGTCTTCCAGCGACTAGTATCGCCGCTCCTAGCACAGAGGCTAGTCCCGTTAGGGCGGTGAAGCCTGGCAGTATCCCGCCGCTGCCACCATCGCCCACGCCGCTCGCCTGGTCGTCGGGGATGCCGTCGCCGTCTGCGTCCTCGTCAGCGTTGTCGCCGACTCCGTCTCCATCGGTGTCTGTGGTCTCGCTCGGGTCCGTGGGGAAGGCGTCCGCGTTGTTTCCAACTCCATCGCCGTCCGAGTCCACGTGCTCGCTGGGGTCCATCGGGAAGGCGTCCGAGTTGTCCCCGTACCCATCTCCGTCTGTGTCCCTGCTCTCGTATGGATCGGTCATGAAGGCGTCCGAGTTGTCCCCGACCCCGTCACCGTCATAGTCATTCCACTCGCCTGCGTCGTTCGGGAAGGCATCTCTTTCGTCCCCATACCCATCTCCATCGGTGTCTGTAGTGGATGTTGGATCGGTCGGGAACGCATCCTGCGAGTCTGGAGTACCATCATTGTCATCGTCGTCATCTAAGTTATCGCCAATGCCATCTCCATCGGTGTCGACTGTCTCATCGGGGTTGTATGGGAATGCATCCTCCTCGTCGCCAACTCCGTCTCCGTCCGAGTCGGCCGACTCACCGCTGTTCAGCGGGAAGTCGTCCAGGTCGTTGGGAGTCCCATCGCCATCAGCGT
>CACGHY010000021.1 GCA_902573085.1 uncultured Candidatus Poseidoniales archaeon | reverse complement strand
GGGCCCGCTCTGATTGTCCTGCTTATCGCAGGAATGGCGTGGTCAATCTACTATCGAATGGAAGATGTAGAATTGAGGGCTTTGAAACTAGATGAAGTGAATGAGTTAGTGTGGATAATTTCTGCCCCATTGATTCTCGTGGCTATTGTAGCCTCGGCTTTTGAATTCGGCTTTTCATTTATGTTTGGCTTTTTCTCTTTGGGCGGGGGAGCTTTGATCCCGATTGTCGTTAGTGTTATGCTAGGTGGCATGGTTATGATATTGAGAGAATTGAATCTTGTTAGGACCGATGGGGATTGGGGAGCATTGGATCTATTGAAGTCACTTTATTCTGATTTTTTCGATGAGGAAGGCTGAGTCCCTGGATAGGGCCCACGTTCACGTATGCGTCACAAAGTGACCCCGTCGCCCCCAGGCATCGACTTCCCTGTTCTTGTGGATCGAGCCGTCGACAAGGGTTTTAAGAAAAAAAAATATACAATAATTATGGATGGTAGAGTGGCAGTTGCCATCCTACTCATATCTTCATCGGTGAGTGGGTGTATAACCGGCGAGTACGATGATTCAGGGAACTCATCCGAACCAAGCACTCCTGGTATCGAAACTCCTGCTCTGATCGAAGAATGTATGGAATTCATGGGAATGGAAAGGTGTTGGATGATTCACATCCCTACTGGTTATGATGAGGTGCAAAAACATCCTTTAATTGTCAATCTTCATGGTTTCGGCGGTAACAAAAATGCACTGTACGACTACTCCCATTTTGATGTAATTGCTGAGGAGAATGACGTGATCGTGGTTTATCCCCAAGGCTACGAGAATTCTTGGAATGCTGGATGGTGCTGCGGAGACGCCAAGGACGAGGGGCTCGATGATGTCGGATTCATAACTGAGCTTATCGAGCACGTCAGCAGCAATTTTTCAGTAGACAGCTCAAGGATTTATTCTTCTGGCCATTCGAATGGCTGTGCGATGACTCATAAGTTGGCAAACGAGGCAAGTGAGGTATTCGCCGCAGCGGGTTGCATGGCGTTGTATTTGCTGGAAAACCCATCTCCGACCTACACTCCCGTGTCTCTGATTGAGGTTCACGGGCTACTTGACCAGATTATTCCGTATGGCGCGTCATACCCGTCATCGCTGTACTTCGACCAATCACTGGATGGGGAGGAAGGTGCAATCCAGAATATCATGGACTGGGGAGAAATGAATGGTTGCTCGGGCGGCACCCTTCCCACAATTTTCGAGGAGTATTACGACTACTCAATCATGGGCTACGATGACTGCGATGGCGATACGGAGGTTCAGTTAGTAACGTTGAACTTCGCCGCGCACGCCCCGTATCCTTCGAACTCGTATTTTATTGACAATCCTACGAATGTGAACACCGTACAGATCGTCTGGGATTTCATGAGCCAATTTTCCAATCCATCATCTGCAGCACCAGTTTAGTGTCGTTTGTGATGTTAGAAACCTCATACTCTCTACTGGGCATTGGACATAATCATAAAGCAGGTCAGAGATGGTAAAGTATGGAAGAACAGCCCCCAGAGTCACAAGTAATCCAAGAACAACCCCCACAGACACATGCCTTTGGGCAGCCACCCGTGGTCTACGAGACCAAGAGCTCTCTGCCGGTTGTGGTGGGTGTGCTGTACGCAATTTACCAAGCTCTACCGATTTTGGGAGGGCTAGCATTGCTATTCGGGGGCGTTTTCTTGGGTGGCCTGGGCGCCGAGACCGGGGACGACGAGGTAACCGGTGCAGGAGCCGTGGTAGCCGCGATCGGATTGTTAATCCTGTTAATTGGCGCTGTGGGCATATGGGCGGGCGTACTGATGGCACAGAGGAAGAAGCTCGGGGTCTACATAGCATGGGGCACCCTTGGCCTAGGCGCTGTCCTCAGCATAGTTTTGACGACAGTAGAGGGGATGGCGCCAGACATCTTCACCCTAGGGTGCAATGGCATCTGCGCTCTGCTTGTTGGCCTTCCTTTGATGGTCTCCAGCGCTAGCCAGCACATGGAATGAGGGGCCCTGTCTGATAGGGCGCAGTCGAATCAAGGGTATGGGATACTAGAATCAATCGAAGATTTCGGGCAAGATTAATGTCGTTATCTGCCATGGTTGGCGCATGTCAGAGGAGAATCTTCTGTCGATAGCAGGTCTTCTATCGTTCTTCCTAGGAACGATTTCACTCTACATCGTTAACAGATCCACGCACCTGAAGTGGAACGAGAAAGCCGCGGGGTACATCTTGGCATGGATTTTCCTAGCCAAATCAATATCCTATCCATGCGATGCCTATGTCCTGGAAATCACGGAAGGGGGGACCAAAATGACCCCCCCTTGGGAATACTTCTACTCACTATCGATGCTCACCAATATGCTGTTCATGCCACTTTGCTTCCTCCTTTCTCTGGTATTCCCGGTCTCTCTGCTGAGGACTAGGAGACAGTTGAAGATCGGCATCTTAGTGTTCGTTTTGCTAGTTCTGCACAGGGTGATGGTTTTCGTTTCCGTCGGGGTGAGTCCACTGGAGCTGGTAGGCCTCGAGTACATCCTAACGACTGTTGTCTGGACAACCAACTACGTCCACTTCAAGATAAAAAATCGCCACGAGCCAAACAAGGGGCACGGGCGCATAGCGAACATAAGCGCCCTGCTACTCATGCTGCATACGGGTTTCAACTGGTTCATCTGGGTCGGGGTGTTCACCAGATCCGACTACTTCTACTTCGAGGACCTCAGGATGACCCTGGATGCAAGCGGCTCTTTCTCGGAGTACTTCTGGCTCCTATCACTCACCATATCGATATGTGGTGCCTTGTGCATACTCGCCACTTCCCTATGGATTTTCTATGTCGACGGCGAGATGGATGGAGTTGGGATTGCTGTCTTGACGTACATGTTGCTGGGGGTGGTGACGCACTTCGTATATCTATCCGGAGCCGGGACCTCGGCTTGGTTCTTCACGGCCGAAGACAACCTTACCAGCACATGGAACATCTTCACAAGGCAGGCTCACTACACCATAGGAAGGCCGGTGATTGCGATGATAATACTCCTCCAGTACGGGATATACGACTTGAGCGACTCGAGGAATTACTCGGTAGCCAAGCTACAGTCTATTCTGATAATCGCGGTGGCTACTGCCGCTATCCTGGAGATGGTCCAGCTAGTCCTCCCAATAAGCGAAGTACTATCCGCCGGATTCTTGGGAATAATTCTGGCCTTGGGAATTGGCTGGGAAGAAAAAACATTCCACGGCGTTGCTACCAACCCTAGAAGTGTTACGGAAATGCTATCAGAGAGCGAATGGGCCTGTCCCGAAATAGGGATATCACAAAATGCGTACAAAAACTTCAATCTCACATTGGCCATATTCTTGCTTGTTACAGTTTTCTTGGCCTATGTGGTCGACGTCTCGAACGTATTGATTGATGGCGGGGGTTTGGGTTGATATATGCAGGAAGAGACCAGTTACTTGTCGTTAATATTCTCAGATGAAGACTCGAGGCCTTACATATTCGCCGTGCTGGCTGTATTCCTGCTAACCAGCGCCTACCAGACCTCTGTATTCTACTACTTCAAATCCGAGGAGATTATCGGGAAATACGACGTTCCAACCTGGGACGTATCGTTCGAGAGTGCAGACCTGAGTGAGGAGGAAACCCAGATAGTCGCAGACGGGACGACCGCATCTTATTTCCTGGACATAGACGACTCCAATATAATGGAGAATTCATATGTCGGTCTTCTGAATGTCGTTGTCAGTTACGAAGAGACCTCCGGAAACTTCGCGGATCCATGCGACTTCGTGAGCGTCAACCTGAGGCCGGAGGGGATATTGGCTCAGTGGGACAATCAGAGCAACGTCCTCTCCGGCAGCAGTGACCAGTGCACCGACATCCTGCTCTTCGTCCAGATTTACCCTTCCTTCGACGGGTCCAACGTGACTGTGGAGTCGGAGTCAATCGACGAGGCACTGGCACATTGGTCCAACGAAACATACGGAAGGGGTGAGTTGAACCTCGAGGTCGAAGTAAACACCCAGCAGAGAGTCGAGGGGCTACCGACTCAACAGGACACCGATGAGGCGGTCACGGTGAGCTGGAGGCTGACCACCTTCATGCCAACGGCCACACAGATAGACGAGGAGTGAACGGTCATCATATGGGAGAGCGAAAATGTGCATTCGAGGGTTGCAATGCATTGGAATTTAGGACAACGGGATATTGCCTGAGGCACAAGGAAGAGGCTTCTCTGGGGGGCCTAGGCAAGGAGGATGTTGCTCCCGAGAGCGTGATATTGGTCCCGGGAATTATGGAAAGGCAGCAGGAATGGAAGTTGAACAGTGAATTCTTCGCCGGCCTCGTATTGCCATCCTCACCAATATTTCTGTCTGTATTGCTGGTTTCTCTTGGAAGCATTTTTCCTGGTGATTGGTGTTGTCTAGTGCTGCTTTCCCCTCCTCCTGTTTCAGCCCTAATCATGAGTATTGCCGATAAAAATGGGAATCTAAGTATGGAAAAGGGCGCAAAACTCTCACTTTGGATTTGGCTTGGTTTTGCCTGTATGGGATTCCTGGCTCTCTTATCGCTCTCATCATTGTAACAGGAACTCCACAGGTATCATAGAGGATTTAGTCATTAAACGCGGAGTTTTGTATAGGACCGGCGTGAAGACACCATGCCCGAGGGGCCGGAGATCAGAAGGGCTGCTGACAGGATATCGAAGAGGCTGGTGGGCCAAGAGATAGAGGCGATCCAGCTTCACTACCCCCCGATCCAGGAGTTCCAGCAGGTCGTGGCCGAATCCCAGGTCTCATCGATCTCGACGCGCGGGAAGGCGATGCTCACGCGGTTCGACTGCGGACTCACCATGTACAGCCACAACCAGCTCTATGGGCGCTGGACGGTCAACAGGAGGAGCACCGAGCTGAATTGGGGGAGGGCACTCAGGGCCGAGTTCCTGACGGAGGGATACGCAGTGAGGCTCTGGTCCGCGACCGACGTCGAGATGATACCATCAAGCGACGAGGAGAGCCATCCCTTCATCTCAAGGCTGGGTCCGGACGTCCTCGACGAGTCATGCACCCCGGAGGTCATAATGGAGATGCTCGATGGGAAGAGGCACAGGAACAGGAAGGCATCCAGCCTGATGCTGGATCAGTCATTTCTTGCGGGAGTGGGGAACTACCTGAGGAGCGAGATACTCCACCAGTCCGGAGTCAATCCCCACGCCAAGCCAAAGGATCTCTCGGAGGATAGGAGGAGAGCGTGGGCTGAGGAGGCCAAGCGCCTCTGCGTCATGTCCTACCAAACAGGAGGCCTCACCGTCCCCAAGGAGGTCGCGGAGAAGGGCAAGGAGAGGGGGGAGAGGCGAAGGTCGTACCGCCACGCAGTCTTCTGCAGGAACGGGCTGCCCTGCCTCTCGTGCGGTACAGAGGTGGTGAGAGAGGTGATCGGGGGCAGGAGGCTGGACTTCTGCCCTAGTTGCCAAAGGACGGAGACCTAGTCCCTGCTCAGCCTGGAGCTACCAGCCACTGCTGCGAGGGCCAGAGAGCCAAGACCAGCGGCTAGTCCGAAGCCCGGTAGTCCGCCGGGCAGGCTAGTACCGCCTTCTCCCTCTCCCCCTTCGCCGTCCGGACCATTTTCAGTCATGTTGATGACTGGCCAATTGACCTCTGCATCAATGCCGTCTTGATTGTTTGAGTAGTAGAATCGGAAGACACCCGTACAGTCGCTTAACCAACCGCAATCAATTCCATTCCAAGGGGGAGCCGAGTACTCGATATCCAAGGTCGGCTCTTCAACGGTCTTATTCCATTCCGTCATGTTCCTGTCCACCGGGAGCTCCCACCTGATTTGCTCGTCATTCCCGCCGTTATCAGTGGCGGGGAAGACCCTTGATGCTATTGCGAGGTTCCCCTTCCGGAGTGTGAGTGTCAGGCAGCTGCCTTGCTGCTCTTGATCGCAGTCATCGGAGAAGATCTGCACTCCTACCTCGATCAGTATTGTCCCATTAGGGTTCAGGTACATGTTCTCCTTCAGGTTGTCTTGCATCCTGCATGAGAGGGAGATCTCCACCTGGCCGCTTCCATAGGTCCTCTCCCCGTATCCCTCCTCGGAGGAGCCCGTGGAGTCGTTGCTGTCGAAGTGGGTCCAGCACGAGGACAGGTCACCGGTCCCCCAGAAGTGCATGTGCGGGTTATCCACCGAGGGCTGCCTTGGGTCATCCGCCGCTTGAGCGGATACTGGAGCTGCCACTACTGAGGAGAGTAGGAAAAACGCCAGACTAAGCCCGATTACTGCCCTTTGCATCATACAGTCCTCCATTCCGTCATCTTTGAGGCTTCTCCATACCTGCTCACTAGTCAAACCTCTGGAATCCGCTGTCCTTTCTCTCTCGGCTCTTCCTCGCGATGTTGAGGGCCTCGCCGAGCATGTCCGCGCTGACCATCTCCCTGCCCAGCCTCTCGTGGGCGACTCCGGTGATGATTGACATGACCTTGATCGTGTCCCCGAAGGCCGGGTCCTGCCTCGCGCCGAAGATCACGTTGGCGTTGGGCGAGAGTCGGGCGGTCATCAGGTCGCAGACCTGGTTCGCCTGCTCGAGAGTCATGTAAGGTCCTCCAGTCACGTGGATCAGTGCCCCCGTTGCCCCATCGATCTCTATGTCCAGCAATGGGTGGTTCAGTGACTCGTGAACGACCTCCTCCGGACCCTGGTCGCTCTCTCCGTAGAGCATCATCGTGACCCCTCCTCCCTTCATTATGGAGCGTACATCAGCGAAATCCAGGTTTATCAGGCTCGGTAGTGTGATGGTCTCGACCACTCCCTTCACGATTTCTGCGATGAGTTGGTCCATTATGCTGAATGCCTCGTCCATGGGGAGGTTTGGCACGAAGTGCAGTAATCGGTTGTTGTCCAGTACCAATACCGCATCAGCAGCCTTCCGAACGAGCTCAAGACCCTCTAGGGCCCTCTCCATTCTCTGGCGCCTCTCGACGTTGAATGGGGTGGTGACGACTGCGACTACGAGGGCGCCTGACCTCCTTGCCTCCTCTGCCACGATGGGGGCGATACCGGTACCGGTTCCCCCTCCTAGTCCCGCTGTCACGAAGACCAGGTCAGCTCCGTCAACGATCTTGGTTATCACGTCCCTGCCGGCCTCTGCGCATCTCCTGCCCATGACGGGGTCCCCTCCGGCACCGAGACCTCTCGTGATGTGCCTTCCAACCAGTAGCTTCTGCATGGCTCGTGTGTTGTCGAGGTGCTGCTTGTCCGTGTTGATGGCTACCGTGATGGCTCCTTCAACGCCTATGTGCGTAATCCTGTTCATGGTGTTGTTGCCGGATCCCCCGCAACCGCAAACGAGAATCCTCGGATCCGGTGGCCCGAAGTTCTCCAACTCTCGATCAGTCAGTGCCGTTGGAACCCTAGCAGGGGCATTTCCAGGCCCGTTAGGGGCTACTGAACTACTGGGTACCTCTACCATTAACTCGCCTCGCGCATCCCAGGCATTTCTGCCTATTACGCCCCCTCAGTCTGTTCTCTGCCTTCTTAACCGTTGAGGAACCCGGATGGTCTCCGGAGCCGATTATCAGACCAACTCGGATTCGCCGGAGGCAACAGTGGGGTACGCACCATATCGCACCTTTTCACCGGAAAGCGAGATAAGGCGAGAGCCGCTCCATTGCTCTGCCGCGCTTAGCTCAGTTGGCTAGAGCACCTGACTGTAGACTGAAAACACACGGTTGTAGGCAGCCATCAGGGGGTCCCCGGTTCAAGTCCGGGAGCGCGGACCAAAACCAAGCATTTTGTTAGGTTAAATATCTACATACCGCGGTTTTATATCCACACCGGTTTCCGTGGAAATATGTCACTTGCACCAACAGAATATGATTATGGAAATGAGAGCAACTACGAGTTCGCCGCCTCGGTAACCTGCGCTAACGAAGAGACGAGGAAGACTTTCGTCGAGGGATACGGACACATGCTGAACTACAATCACGAACAGGCAATCGCCTGCTTCACAAAGTGCACCGAGCTTGACCCCGATTGCGCCATGGCCTGGTGGGGAATCGCATACTGCGTCTCCTCCAACTACAACTGGGAGCCGGGCCTCGGATCAGGACATGACGCCATCCAGCAGGGCCTCTCCGTGATGGGTCACTGCAGCGAGTTGGAGCAGGACCTGATCAGGGCACTATCCACCCGCCACTCTGCTGAGGCCCGTGATGCAGCAGATCCCGCTTCCCTGAACATGGGTAACAGCCCAGAGCTGAACGTCGCATTCGCAGAAGCCATGGCACCTCTCTACGAGAAGTACGCGGGCAACCTGGACGTCACCGCCATTTACGTTGAGGCCCTGATGAACCTGAAGGCATGGCAGCTCTGGGACAAGAACCCGGCAACGGGAGAGATAACTCCAGCAGACGACAACACTCTGCTACTCGTCGATATTCTGGAGGACGCATTCCAGTCTAGTGATGAGGCCAAGGTCCACCCCGCACTGTGCCACCTTTACTGCCACGCACTCGAGCTGTCCCCGTTCCCGGAGAAGGCTCTACCCGCCGCGGACGTACTTCGAACTCGCATGCCGGGTCTGGGGCACCTCGTCCACATGCCATCGCACATCGATGCATGGGTGGGGCAGTGGAAGGAGGCCATCGACTGCAATATAGCAGCGGTGGAAGCCGATGATCGCTACGTCGAAATCACAGGCAACGAATCCCAGTTCTACAAGTTCTACAGAATGCACAACCACCACTTCGTCGTCTGGTGCGCCATGTTCGATGGCCAGTACGAAACTGCTCTCAAGTACGCTCGAAAGGCCGTCGAGACCTTGCCGGCAGGAGATGAGAACGGAGGGGCGCAGTTCATGCTGGCTGGGATCATCCCGATGGGCGCGATTTTCTTGGAGTCCTACGTCACCATGCCCTGGCACGTGATGATCAGGTTCGGCAAGTGGGACGAGATACTGGCAGAGGAGATGTACACGGATGGGGACGTGTTCCCAGCTACCATAGCCACTCAGCACTACGCTCGAGGTGTTGCCTATGCTTCCAAGGGAATGGTCCCGGAGGCCGAGGCCGAGCAGGAGCTGTTCAAGGCGGCCCTGGAGAACCCGGCGCTTGCTGGCAGGATGATGCATAACAATTTCATGTACCAGGACCCCTCGGAGGGACCCTCGATACTGAACGTCAATGCCGCCATCCTTGAGGGCGAGATCGAGTACAGGAGGCAGTTCCTTGCCAAGGAGAATGGAGAGGACCACGACTTCACTGCGGCCTTCGACGAACTACGCCGAGGAGTGGACCTGTCGCTGAACCTGGCATACAACGAGCCCTGGGGGCAGATGCAGCCAGTTCGCCACATCCTAGGCGCCCTCCTCCTGGAGCAGGGGCATGTCGAGGAGGCGGAGGAGGTCTACAGGGCTGACATCGACCTCTGGAAGGACAACATGTGGGGCCTCCTGGGCCTCAAGCTATGCCTGGAGGCAAAGGGAGGAGCCGAAGAGGAGCTCGCCGAAGTCACCGCCCTGTTCAACGAGAGAAGCTCTCGTGCAGATATCGTGCCAGCCAAGACCTGCTTCTGCGCTCAAGACGCGGCCAAGGACAGCTGCTGCTAGTACTCACCAAGTTTACTGGACGGTCTGGTTTTCCCAGTCCTGACAGTATGGGTGGGTGCATCGCGGAGGGTCGAACAATAGCTTGTCATCCTCCTGGATGGTGTCCAGGATCAGGTTCGACGAGGAGCCCTCCTGGATCTGGACGATCGAGCTGGTGGATGCCGGCAGGTAGTCCTCCCCCGTGCTGGCCAGCGAGAGCCTCAGGTAGTGGCCAGCCTCTATCTGAGCGTCCATCGCGAAGAACTCCATCTTCGCATTGATGGTCTGGAAGATGGGGAGCCACGCCTGCTCCTCTGTTCCGCCCTCGTGATACCTCAGATCCATTATCGCGTGACCAATGTGTATGCAATCTCCAGCCTCGGAGCAGTCCTCCAGCAGCGCGTAGATCTGGCCACCGACGGTCGCGGTGCTGACCTCAACATGCAGTCTGGGAAGTCCGGATATCCAGATAGGCTCCTCGAGAGGCTCGCTTTCATAGATAGGACCGAAGTTCCCGTTGGGCAGGATGGTGGTCGTACCGGCCACGTTCATCATCGCACCACCCAGGTCTAGGAATACCGTGTCCATTTCATCGGGAGGGTAGCGGTCCTCGATTCTCCATTGTCCCTGATTGGACTGTATCTCAACGAAAAGACCTGGCTGCTCCCCGGTTCCTTTCAGGTACCAATCGAACCACTCCAGCAGGTCCTGCATCCAGTCGAACCTGACCATCTCCGGGTATGCCTCCCTTCCCCTGCCCTCTCCCGAACGATCGAAGTGGTAGTCGGGCCTATCCGGGTAATCGTGGTCCCATTGGCCGAACAGCCCCTTCGCCTCGATCCCCGAGTCCTTCAGTTGGTTGATCACGGGAACGGCCATGTGCGGATCCACGTTCCAGTCGTGCATCCCTTGTATCAGATAGACGGAGCCCCTGTAGTTCTCCAGTACCCTGTCAAGGAAGTACCTCTCTTCCCAGTACGTTCCAGCTGCCTCTCCGCCCCACATGTAAGCAGCCACTCCAGTGCCGGGACCGATGATGTAGTCGGGACACATGTTGCCTATGTCCTCCTGGTCCCCGTCAATCCCGTAGGAGCCGTAAACGCCGTTGTGCATTATCGGGGCCCTGGCCTCGCTGCTCCCGTTCTTCCACATGAGCTCCATGACTCCGATTAGCCCCGAAATGGGGACTATCGTCTTCAGGTACTCGTTCCCGAAAGTAGCGGCCTGCCAAGGGGTCGAGCCATCGTAGGACTTGCCGATCATCGACACCCCGCCGTTGCTCCATTCCTGGGTCCCCAACCAGGTCACGGCCGCGTCGACTCCCAACTGCTCGGCATTGCCCATCAGGTCCATGCAGTGGTTCGATCTACCAGTCCCCATCACAGACACCTGGGCGAACGCGTATCCATGCGGAAGGATCTGGTCGATTATCATCTGTCCCAGCCACGTTCCGGGAACCTCTATCGACGGGGTTTCGACACTGACCTCGTCGAAGTAGGGTCCGAACTCCGCGATCACTGGCACCTGGACGCCGGGGGGTACATCGGGGAGCCACACAGCCAGACTCACCACTCCGTTCGGTGCGGACCCGCCCTCGCTCATGGGCAGGTCGAAACTGACGAAGTGGTGCTCAGAGTTCCACTCGTTGTCCGTCTCCAGAATACCGTAATCCCCCATTTCCATGACGTAACTGTAGCTGCCACTCGTGATGTACGGCCACTCAGCCCTCTCCCATACGGGCACTCTCTCGTAAATCCCCAAGTCTTTCTTTATCTCGTCCACAACATCATCGATTATCCACCCCTGGATGGAAACTAGCAGCATTATGGCGACCATGGAGACAGCGACCCCCAACATCTTCAGTTTGAAGGACGAGGCATCCTGCCCCTCGGCATCTCCAACCGGTACTCCCTCAATCATGGCAAACTTTCGAACACAACAAAACTATTCAGAGTTTGTAATGAATGATTATTCCGCGACCTCTCAATCTTAGGATGCTTCACTTTCAGGTTCGCGAATGCCCCTGTGAAATCTTTTTGATACCGCCAATCAAATGTCAGGGTCCCATGGGAAGAACGGTACCAACTTGGAGGGACAGAATAGAGAGGAGGGCGGAGTATTGGTCGTCCTTCAGGAAGACCCTCCGGTCTGACGAGAGAGACGAGTTCGACCGACTTCTGAAGTCGGTGAGGAGCCGCTCCTCGGCCTGTGGTATGCTGCCTGCCTCCGACGAGCTGGAGCCAGCGCTGCTAGCGATGCTCGTGGAACTCAGCTCCCGGATATCGAAGCTCGAAGGAGCGTCGAAAGGGGATGCCTGAAGGCTGGGTGCTCGATGCTCATCAGGATGGGACGTCCGGGCAAATGTCCGTTTGGATAAAGGAGGACGGAGGGAAGGCCTCCCTGCACATGGTCCCGTGGTCGCCGGTGCTGCACGTCTCGGGTAGCCCTGGAAAACTCAGAATGCTCTCCGACAGGCTCGAGGACGCCGGAGTCCAAGCCTCCCACGGGGAACTATCAACGAGTCTCGAAAAGAGGCTGATAAGCCACGAATCCACGAACCAGACGGAGGTCCTCGCAGTAGAGGTCTCCAGGACGGGGATGCTGTCCAGGGTGGCGAACCTCATACTGTCCCTGGGGGAGTGGGAGGACTTCCAGGTCTTCTCCGTGGACCCCAAACCCACTCAGAGGTTCCTGTTCGACATGGGGGTACGTCCTATGAGCAGGGTCAGGGTCTCGAATCGAGGGATAGAGCCCTTGGAGGGCAACGAGGAGGAGTGGGAGCCCCCAGCCATCAGCAGGGCATCGCTCTCGGTTGACTGTCGCGACGCCTACGGGAAGAGGACCCCCCGTGGAGAGATCAGGTTCGCCACCCTGACCGATTTGGGTGACGGCAGAAGCCCCGGAAAGCTGGGATCTATACGCATTTCCATGAGCCCCGGGCGAGAGCCCGAGAGCTTCATCCACGAACTCGAGAGAGCCGTCGGGTGGATGGACCCGGACGTCCTGCTGACCAGGAAGGGCGACGTCATCGACTTCCCCGCGCTCCTTTCGATGGCCTCGTCGAGCGGGCAGGCCCTGAGGCTGGGCAGGATGAGGAGGAACCTGGTGCTCAGGAGGAAGGCGATAACGAACTGGAGTTACGGGAGACTCGTCAGGTCCGAGGCTTACCACGCGCTGGAGGGGAGGTTGCACGTCGACATGGGCTCGTCATTCATCGGCAAGGAAGGGGGGATAGAGGGTCTGATGGAGCTCTCCAGAGCATCGGGGATACCGATGCAGGACCTGTCGAGGCTGTCACCGGGCTCCGCGATCTCCGCGATACAGATCAGGCAGTCAATGGAGGACGGCGTCCTCGTCCCGTGGAAGAAGAACAGGGCCGAGGACCTCAAAGACGGCAGGGAGTTGATTCTTGCAGACAGAGGTGGGTTGTACCTAGACCCGATCCCCGGCGTTCACAGGAACGTGTTCGAACTTGACTTCACAAGCCTCTTCCCCAGCATAATAGCGACTCGTAACATAAGCCCGGAGACGATGAATTGCGACTGCTGCGACCCCGCCAATCGTTCCGGCCTGAGGAGCGGCAGGCTCCCCCTGGAACCCGGAGAGGCCCGTAGGGCGATAGAGAGCCGACAGGCATCCCCCATCGACATGGAACTCAATGTCCCGGAGATTAAGGCGCACTCCTGCACTTTGAGGCACGGATTTCTGGGAAGGGTGGTCGCGCCCATCATCAGCAGGCGCAGACAGCTGAAGGCCAGGTCCAAGGAGAAGGGAGACTCATGGGACAGGAGGCAGAACGTGCTCAAATGGCTCCTCGTCACCTGCTTCGGTTACACTGGATACAGGAACGCCAGATTCGGGAGGATAGAGTGCCACGAGTCGATATGCGCTTGGTCGCGGGACATCCTCCTGGAGTCGAAGAGAATGGCCGAGGAGGACGGATGGGAGTGCCTCCACGCCATAGTGGACTCCATCTGGCTGGTCGATGTCAAAGGGCGGACGGAATCCGAGCAGGAAGAATCAATCGAAACCCTGATGCTGAGGATAGAGGCATCGTCCGGGATTCCGATAGAACTCGAAGACGTCTACGACTGGATAGCCTTCGTGCCCAACAGGACCACCGGAGTTTCCTCCCTGACGAAGTACTTCGCGTACGGCAAGAAGGGATGGAAGGTAAGGGGGATAGAACTCAGACAGCACTACACCTGCCAGTGGGTACGGGACATACAGGAAGATATCCTGGAAGAACTCAGAGAGGGCGCTCCGGAGGATGCGGTAAGACGCTGCATCTCCGTGTTCCGTAGTCGGATAGGAGAACTGAGGACCGGACAGGTGCCACTTTCGAAACTGGTAGTCTCCAGGAGGGTCAGAAGGAGGGCAGGAGAGCACAGAGTACTGAACCTCACCGCATCCGCGTTGCTCAGAGGAGAGTCGATAGGGCAGAGTAACCCCCCCGGAAGAAAGGTCCGATTCGTCGTCGTAGACAGATCTAGATCGGTTCCCGAGGACAGAGTGAGAATGGGGTCAGAGGTCTTCTCAAGAAGCCCGTCTGTCACCGGCCAGAGAGGCGAGGTCCAGTACTACGAGGCACTCGCGCTTCGCGCCGCGTCGTCCTTGCTTTCACCGTTCGGACTGTCCGAGGAGAGGCTTTCCAGAGGCGGCTCTGTGCAGACTTCCCTCGAGGATTGGACTTCTCCGGTGAAATCACTCAGCCTCGGATAGGGAGCCCGATTGGAAAGGGGGCGCACGGTCACACCGAGGGAGTCCAGCCTCGCAGTCATCTGTCCTCCCCCGTAGGAGATCAGGGATATCCTGTCATCAGCCTCCTCCCTCATAGCCGATATCATTGTCTTCGGTAGCGGGGGAGACCTTCTTCTGACGACGGTGATCGCCACCAGCAGACCCTTCTCTTCAGCAACCTTCTTGCTCACCCTCAGGCAGCTTTCGAGCATCGCAATGCCCTCCGCCTTCTTCACCTGGCTATCCGCGAACATACTCGCGAGATCGCTCAGGACGACCAAACGAACGTCCTTCCCGTCCTCGAATACGAGTAAGTCCCTCTCCAGCCTTGACACTAGTTCATGCATCTGATGGGCGGTGAAGGCCCTGCAGGTGCGTAGTAGCGAGAGGCTACTCGGAGTCCTGCCCCTGTCCGATAGAGGTCGAATGAGGGCGGAGGGGTCCAGGCTCATGCCCCCATCAATCCAGTGAACCGGCCTCCCTGCGTAGATTTCCTCGCACAGCATCTCTCTGCAGAGCGCTAGGCCCGCTCTCTTCCCCCCCTCCACCAGGAGTATGCCACCAGTCTCTGGATCAGGTATGGCCATCGAGAGATTCCTGACTCCCCACGAAACCCTCTCTACCGTGGATGCCATAGGGCTGAGCTAATCACTCGGGGGTCTCATTATGTTTTCATACCGGCTCGCTCCAAGAGCGCATTTCCCAAACCGGACCGAACCAATCTTTTCATTGCGCTAATCCTGCAGTTCTCCCAGTGGTACGCTGATCGAGGGTATCTCGAATGGCAAGGTGTGACGACTGGTCTTTGGGGGGAATACATCTCCCGATGACCCCATGTCCAGGACCTCGTTCTTGGTTATCGAATCTCGTCCACAGTTTGGCCAAACATCCACTAGTACTCCTTCATCGCCTAGGTAATCAACCATGATGACCGGTACTCTCGCAAGCCCCAACCTGCCTGCAGCAGTCCATTTGTGATGACCATCGAGAATCACCATTGAGGAACGGTCAACGATTATCGGCTTGTAGAATCCCTTGGAAAGAAGCTTCTTCTCTCGCTTGGCCAGATTGTCGGGTATGACCTCCTCGTGACCCTTCAGCGAGCCAATATCCACGAGTACTACCTCCCCGATGCGCTCGTCCATCTGTTCTTACTGCTGCAAGCAGGCTCATAAATGAGTTCTAGGTCGGCGGGCCGCTAGAGGTATGCCCATGGGATTGTACAAGCACGTGAGTGGAGTTTGGAAGCAGCCCAAGGAGCGAATGCCCTCTAGGTACAGGATCGACAGGATGGCAGGATGGAGGAGGGACCCAGTCTTCTCCAGGATAGACAAGCCAACCAGAATCGACGCAGCCAGGAGAGTGGGCTACAAAGCCAAGCAAGGAGTGGTTGTGGTACGAACCAGAGTCCGACGCGGTGGACTCAGGAAGGGCAAGATACACATGAAGAGAAAGCCCTCCAAGTCCGGTATCAAGAAGATCACAATGGCCAAGTCAATCCAAAGAATCGCAGAGGAGAGGACTGCGAGGAGGTACCCAAACCTCGAGGTACTGAACTCATACTGGGTCGGCGAGGACGGGAAGAACAAGTTCTACGAGATTATCATGATAGACCCAGAGCACCCCGCTATCAAGTCGGACAAGGACCTTGGCTGGGTTTCCAGCGGTTCAAGCCACCGCGGGCGAGCCTTCAGGGGGAAGACTGGCGCAGGGAAGAGAGGCAGAGGACTGCTAAACAAGGGGAAGGGGGCGGAGAAGCTCCGACCAAGCCTCAAGGCGAACAAGAACAGGGGCAAGTAACCGCCCCATTCCGTCAGATTGATGCCGAATGATGACTGGCGTACGTGCATGGCGGACCGTCACGCTTCGGAAATCAGGGGATTACCGGTCATCATCCCCGACGGACGTGTCCTCGGAACAATCCATGACACCGTAATCGACGTCAACAACTGGTCCTGCACCCACATATTCGTCTCTGACCCCCCAGATGCCATTGTGGAGGGTAGGATCCACGTAGCCGTTCCATGGAATTGGGTCAGATCCGTCGGGGACGTGGTGCTACTCAGGTGGTTCCCGCAGACTCCCATACCCAGAAATCTGTAGATCACAGTCCGAACGCGATTGCGATATCGTTCAAAAGGAAAGGGCGAACGGCCGGATAATGCGTTGGGCGTGTCTTTTGGCGGTTTTCCTCCTAGTCACTCCAGTCTCCCAGGCAGCCGCCTCATCCACGAAGGGAGTCATCTCGTGCTCCAATTCCAATCTAGAAAGCCTACCCTCGAACTGGAGCCTTTCCGACCAATCGTGCCTCAGGGTGGACTTGGGGGTCCTTTCCCCGGGCGAATCTCTCTTCTTCCAAATCTCTGCAGATTCAGAGATAGACATCCTCCTGTTCCCTTCAAACACCGTCTCTATCTACCAGAACGAACAGACATACAGGATGGACTCGGTCTGGGTCAGTGACTCGGTTTTCGAATCATTTTCCGGAGAGGGGGAGTGGCACTGGACCGTCCCGTCGGATCGAGACTCAACCAGATGGTACCTGGTAATCGACAACCTCGCACACCCACAGGACTCAGGAGAGGGGGCGCAAGGGGGACAAATCTCCGAGATCACCCTCGATGGGGGGATGATTTCTCCAGAGGAGTTCACCCTCTCAGACTCCATCCACAGGGTCAGCCCCGGGGACTACTCCGTCGTCCACGGGCCCTTTTCGGTAGACGAGGGAACTTTCGTAGAGATCCATGCCAGAACCATGGCAGGGGAGCCGGATATCTTTGTGATGACGGAATCGGCTTTCTCGTTCTACTCTCCCTCCTCCGATTGGTCCTCCTCCCTGAGAATCGTGTCGGCGGACATGCTCCTAGTAAACAGTGAGAGGTACCTTCCATGGGAGGCCTCCGATACCGACGGAGAAGACCTCGTCATAGTCGTGGACAACAGGCCAGGTCCCGGTGGAGGGGGAGCAGGAACCTCGAATGCAGCGGTCACCGTCACCGTGACCCTCACACCGGTCCTCTCCCCGACGGTAACCAGCGAGAGCGACTTGGACTCAGTGGACGTCGGTCAATCAGTGATCCTGTCCGCATCAGAGACTCCCAACAAGTCCGAGCAGATACCCAGCACTGGCTTCTCATGGGACACAGATTCCGATGGCGTCAACGACGTGAACGGCGTCATGACTGAGCAATCGTGGCCGGAGCCCGGTAGCTACTCGGTCCGGCTATCTGTGATATCCTCCGACTCGAGGAGCGCTAGCACGACTAGGACGATCACCGTCTCAGACATGTCCCCGCCCAGT
>CACGHY010000020.1 GCA_902573085.1 uncultured Candidatus Poseidoniales archaeon | reverse complement strand
GAAATCACAGGGATGGACTTCATGGTCTCCTCCACGACTAGTGGTGCAACATTCTTCCCGCCGGATAGGACATAGATTTCCTTCTTCCTACCGGTAATGTGAATGTAACCGTCATCGTCAATTCTCCCAAGATCTCCGGTCTTGAACCAATCCCCGTCAAAGACCTCAGCGTTGGCTTCAGGATTCTTGTAGTAACCCTTCATGATATTATCGCCCCTGAAGGAAAGCTCCCCGTCTTCCTCGACTCTGACCTCTGTGCCTGGACAAGGGATTCCAATTGAGCCTGTCTTGTTATTGCCCTTCCAATTGAATGTCATACCTGCGGTGGTTTCGGTCAAACCGTATGCCTCGTAGATATTGATGCCGACCGAATGGAACAATTGGATGATTTCTGGATTGATAGGGGCCGCCCCTGTGATAGCGTGTTTACAGTTTAGGAAACCGGCTTTTTTGCGGATTGCTTTAGCTAAGACTCCCTTAATTCCTGGTATCTTGAGCCCGATTCTTATGACCGGCTTGGAGTCAATCGCGGCTTTGACATTTGAATAGACCTTCTCGTAAATGCGGGGAACGCCGACGAAGAAGTCCGGTTGTATTTCCTTTGCATAGTCAATAACGTCCAGGGGATTCCGCACAGTGGTCATATTAAGCCCCATGACGGTGAAAGCATGGTTATCGCAAACCTGTCCGAATGAGTGTGCCTGAGGGAGCCACGAAATGTAATTATCATGACGGTCCAATGGCACAATCAGGTCGACTACTTGGTTTGTTATGAATGCGAAATTGTGATGCGTGAGTTCGACACCTTTTGGGTTCCCAGTCGTCCCTGAAGTGTAGATCAGGGACGCTGTGGAGTCGGGTTGGATATTCGAAATCCTGTCTTTGACTTCGGATTCTTCGATCGTATCTCCTTTAGCCATGAAATCATCCCAGGACATGGCAATGGGGTGGTCTATGATTTCCTCGTCCTCCATCATGATTACGTGCTCCACTTCTGGAAGTGATTCCAGAATCTTTGAGAGCCTGTTTCTGGGAAGCTTTTCCGGATCTCTGCTCCACTGGGGGTTATGTCCAACGAAAACAAATTTTGACCCTGAGTTACCGACAATCCACTCTACTTCATCTGGTGAACAAGTATGGTACACCCCAACCGCCGTCCCGTTGGTGAAATATGAGGCTGCATAGCACGCAAACCACTCTTTCCTATTGAAACTGTATATGCTCAATCTGTCTCCCTCTTCATGTCCCAATGCTATCAGTGAGCGTGAAATTCTCATTACGTAATCGGAGTATTGAGACCACGTCAATGTCTCAGTTTCACCTGAGTCATTTTTTTGTGAAAGGGCTGGTTTTTCTCCAAACTCCTCGGCATTCTGAAGGATTTTTTGTGGTAAAGTTGGCCATGTCATAGTATCCTTTCAGATAAGGTCGAGACTTAACTGTTGTCTAGGGAATTAAGTGTTGTAAAAACAACCTTCAAGGTAGGACCTTGCTGATGTTTTCCCTCCAATCGGCACCCCCATTCCTGTTTGCCAGGGGGGACGCCGGGGAGGGATGCCAGCAGGTTTCTACGGAAACCCCAAGCCCACAAAGGGCCGAAACTGCTCTCTTCTCCGCGTACTTCCCGATGCCTACTACCTTTGTTGCATCTAACGCTTCCACCACTTCCCTCAGGTGTTGATCGCAAATATCCATCAGTTCTTCTACTGACTTTCCGGATATGTTGTTTGGTGTCACGTTGGTTGCTCTCTCGCCATTCAGAATCATTAGCGGGCAGTGGTTGACTACGTAGATCTCCTTGGATATCTTATCTATCGACCCATATCTGTGTTGGAGCAGTCCCCACAGTCTGGTTCCAGAGACCTCCTCCTTGGGGTGCTCCAGACCGTTTACAGGCCTTCTAGGGTGAATAACCTCGGGTTTTGCAACGCTTATGCCAGTAATACCAATCAAGTCTCTAACGACTGATGTTGCTGCGAAGGGAATTCCCATTTGGCCCATCCCATGTGGGCCTGGGTTCATCCCTAGCAGAATGCACTTCGCACCACTCCCACCAGTCCTTCGAATGAACTCCTCGTGCACTTCCCATGCATAATTGAGGGGGTTGTAAACCAGATCGGCGACTCCTTCTGAGACCATCCTAGTTGCTATCGATTGGGAACCGTCCCTCAATCGGGAAGCAGCAGCAATGAGTTCGTAAACCGTGTCCCCCATCTACTGCTTCACATCTCCTAGCTCGGCTCCGGATACTTCTCTGAGTTTCTCGGGAGTGATTGGGAATACTGTCTGAGGAGTCCCCGCCGCGCCCCAAACCAAGTCGTATTGCATCAGGTCCTCGTCCATCAGTACTGTAACTCGGCTTGTGTGTCCAAATGGCGGGACCCCACCCACAGCGTAACCGGTGTTTTCGAGAACGTATTCAGGAGAAGCCATTCCTGGCTTGAAACCGAGTATTCGCTTCAGTTTCCTCTTTCTTTCTACCTTGTTAGATCCTGATGTGATCACTATTACGGCTCCTTCCTCTCCGCTGAATACTATCGACTTGGCGATATGCGCTACTTCGCATCCCAGTTGATCTGCAGCGTCTTGTGACGTTCGAGTCCCGTCCTCGTACTTGCGCGGTTCGGGTCTGAATCCTATTTCTTTGCATCGAGATAGCCAGAGAGCGTGCCCATCCATACAATGCGCCTCGAGTATCTCGACTTATGGATTGGGGACCAAGTAATGAGGGTGAGGGTTGTTCGGCGACTGTAAGTTTCTTGACTCGATTGTAGGCGGTTCGACCATGGAGTGGCCTTTCGGACCGTACGAGACGGTAATGGGTGCGATTCTCCTACTGACAATTCCGATCCAGAGAATCCTAACCAGGGACGAACCGGAGATGAGAGTCGCACTGTCGGATATACTAGGGGAAATCAAGGAAAAAGGGTACAAGTGGCACATTTCTGTTTATCTGATAATGTACCTGTTCAAGGCCTTCATTGATCAACACAACGAGGCCATAAAGCCCCGGGTCGGTGGATTCACACACTACGTTCATGGAATAGAAGGAGAGGTGACTCTCTGGATCCAAGAGAATTTTCGTAACGAAATGCTCAGCGATGTCTTGTCCTTCCATTACCTCTTCGTCTACCTATTCCTGATCTGGTTCAGTCCGATATACTACATCCTCTGCAGAGACGAAGTCATGGCCGACAAGGCCGTGCTTAATTACTCAATTATCTACATACTAGCCGTCCCTCTCTACCTCTTCTTCAACATCGAGGTGACATCCTCATTCATACCTGGCATGGATGCGATCATGTACCACGAGTCATGGAATCTATTCTTCTTCACTGAAGTAGACCCCCTGGACAACGGCATACCGAGCCTTCATGTTGGCCTCCCACTTGGCCTATTGATCATCAATCGACTGCACGTTAGAAGCCTGGGAATCAAAATGTCGGAATGGCGTCATCGGGAGTTCGACCTCTTCGTCGCAGCAAATATTCCGATCTATTTGTTCAGCATACAATACCTTGGAATTCACTGGATTTCAGACGTCATCCCAGGAGTGATTCTTGCATTGATATGCGCTCTCTTCGCCCATGACATCCAACCCAAGCTTAGGAGTTTTAGAGATGAAGGGTGGAGCTCAATAGCTCTTCCAAAGAACGTTTCTTACACCGCTGCCGTATTCTCCGTGATTGGCACTCTGATTCTAGTATTTGCCATAATAGACGGCCCAGGGACCGATGAAAATGAGCCTACAATGCGAGTTGGTCCGGGAGATGTTAACCTTGACGTAATTGAGGTTCACAGTTTGTGGCACCCAGCAGAAGTAGAGGCCAAAAATGTGGGATTGGAGGAAGTTCAGATTCTAGTCATTCACCGGGATATGGTCGAAGAGCATGCCAGAGGGGGGAGGATCGACTGGTCGGCATTCTCTGATAGAGACATTCGAATCCTCTCTCCGGGAGAGTCTTACCAGGTAGAGGTTGAGACTCCCTCAGTATTCGACGGGCATTATGTTCTGGTTTCCAATCAAGGGGATGATGGGGTTGGTGAAGTTAGAATCACTGTTGAGTACGTGGATGGAGAGCTCATATGGACCGGAGTCCTATCATCCGTGCCATCTTTCGCAATAAGCGGACTGGTGGTAGGGAGGATAATCTGGTCAGGCAAGGATTAGGTGTCCGAAAAGACCTCCGATGAATAGCCCAGAAACTGCTCCCAATCCAAGCCAGGTCCCGATTCTGAAAGCGGGGTAATTCCTCCTCCAGACATACATCGACTGGGCTAGCCAAAGCAGGATGACTATGATGAACCAAACGAAGAATATTGCTTGGGGGAGGAAAGCGAATACCATGCCAATATTGGCCCCCAGTATCAACTCCGCCTTCCCCCCAGTCGGTTCTGGTGAGAAGTAGAGGAGTGGACTCAGAATCACCAGTAGGAGGAATGGAGTTGTCAGTTCTCCGCCCACGAACTGCGGAGTATTCGTAAACACATATGGGATGCATGCTGCCGCGAATCCGACTAGGCTCGGCACCGCGACGGGCCAGAGAGGAGGTTCATCCCACTTCACAGCAAGCCGTCCAAGAGGTGTCCAATGAACTCTACTAGAGGAGCCGGAAGGTTTTCTTTAGATTTCTCGACCTCGTTAGGATATGGCGAAGGGAGAGATAGTACTAGGATGCCTCGCACCGCACCCCCCGCATGTGGTTTATGCGGAGAATCCGGAACAGAACGAGGCTTTCGCAGAAGGAGGCTGGGAGACACTCAGATGGGGCTACAACAGGCTTGCGAGGAAGCTTAAATCAATTGACTACGATGCAATGGTTATCTTCACCCCCCACTGGCAGACATACATCGGAACTCATTTCCTGGGACTACCCAAATTCAAGTCAAAGTCGGTTGATCCTGTTTTTCCTAATCTCTTCAGGTTCAACTACGACATCTCCGTGGATGTAGAGTTGGCGGAGAAGATGTGCGAGGTTGCGGGGGAATCTGGGATTGTGACTAAGATGATGCGGAACCCTGACTTCAGGATCGACTATGGCACAATCACCTCGTGCCACATGCTCAACCCTGAATGGGACAAGCCACTGGTGACGATAAGTAGTAACCGAAACGCACACTACTACTCGCCAGAGGTTATGAACGAGCAAGCCAGTGCCCTAGGAGAGGCTTGTGCAAGGGCAGTTGAAGAAAGTGGGAAGAAAGTCGTACTGATAAGCAGCCATAGCCTATCTCACAGGCACTTCGTGACCGAGTCACCGCTCCCTGAGGATATGAGCAGGGAACACATATACAATCACAGCCAATATGTCTGGGACATGAAGTTGGTAGAACTGATGAGAGGGGGGAAGATGAGAGAAGTGATCGACATAATGCCGGAATTCACAGAGCAGACGATTGCTGAGACTGAAGCCGGAGGCCTGACTTGGATGATGGCAGCCATGGGTTATCCCGAGTACCCTGCTGAGATTTACGGTTACCAATCGGTCATAGGCACAGGTAACCTGATTGCCGCCTGGGATCCAATAGAGGCAACCAGAGAGATTGTGCTCTGAGGTGATTAAATGTCGAGTCCAGAGATTCTTTTCGGGATTTATTGCCCCCCACACCCACAACCACTTCTATCACCGGAGGCAAGTGAGGGCTATGGGAGGCTAAGGGATGCATTTGAGACCTGCAGGAAAAGGATCGAGGACAGCGAGGCAGACCTGATACTGGTGTACTCGACGACCTGGCCGAGCATCATCGGCCACCAGATTCAGTCTCATCCCGAACCGGAATGGGTGCATGTGGACGACGACTTTCACTATCTGGGCAGCATGCCGTACAAATTCAAGATGGACACAGAGTTTGCTGAGAAATTCAGAGAGTCTGCAGAGTCGAGGGGGCTACAATCTAGAACAGTATCTTACGATGGCTTCCCAATCGACACAGGCTCGATTGTTGCGCTCAAGCTCCTGAATCCGGATAACAAAATTCCTGCATGCATCGTATCCAGTAACATGTATGCAAATAGGGCAGAGACAATTGTTCTCGGCAAATCTGCGCGTGATGCGATTGGGACTCAAGGCAGGAAGGCGGTGGTTGTGGTAGTTTCCAGCCTTTCAAACAGGATGTTCACGGAGCACATTGACCCAGCAGAGGACAGGATCCACTCCGCCAAGGATGACGAGTGGAACAAGAAAATCCTCGAGTTCTTCGGGGAAGGCAGGCTGGAGGACTTGAGTCAGCTTTCTCGGGAGATTCATGGGCAGATTAGAGTACAAAAGGTCGTGGCGTACAAGCCAGCCTGGTGGATGTCCGCTACAATGGGCCAGCACAACAACTACACTGGCGAGGTTTTGGCCTATGAGGCACTTCATGGCTCGGGAGGTGCGGTTGTCGTTCTGACTCCATCTGAGGGCTCTGTAGGTGACAAGGAGTTCGACGAGGACGATGTCGAGCACTATCATGGCGATCGAGGGGTATTGGATACGGGGGCCCTGTGATGGAAGCTGAGGATAAATTGACTACCGAGGAAAAAAGGAAGAAGATGGTTGAAGGCATAGTTTCTGCTCCCGCCGAGGCAGTCGAGAAGGTTTACGACGAGGTCGGGCAATCACTTGCGAGATCTGCCGGAGGGGCTCTGGGAGCGGCTGCTGGCGTGGCAGTTGGCGGTCCGGTAGGGGGAGTCTTAGGAGCGGTAGTTGGACGAAAGGCGGCCGGCAGGCTCACCAGCGAAGACGGGGCCTTCATCGCAAAGGGAGGCCCATCGGCAGTGGGAGCTTATCCACACCTTCGCAGAGTGGGGGATCTAGTCTACGTTAGCGGCATGGGGCCTCGGCAACCTGGGACAGACGAAATACCTGGAGGACCGATAAAAGATGATGATGGAAATCCTCTGGATTACGACATCAGAGCACAAACGCACGCAGTGATAGGCAATATCAGGGTGATTCTCGAAGAATACGGCCTCGGTCTGGAAGATATCATTGATGTCCTAGTCTTCTTGACAGATATGGAAAGAGATTTCCAGGGCTATAACGAGGTTTACGCGGGGTACTTCTCAGAGATTCTACCAGCAAGGACCACTGTGTCAGTCGAGGCTCTGCCGACTTCTATTGCTATTGAGTTGAAGGTCGTCGCGAGAGCATGATCATTGGACTATGTCCTCAATGCTTTCAGAAGTACACCAAGCAGGCGAGGATATAGGGTTGCATCTACTTGGGTTCCCGTCTGGAATTGAGACCCAGTAATCGAACTCATCGACCTTGTCCGGATAGTCGGTGGAAATGCTGTGGGCACCCACTGCAAGGGCCGCATCCCTCCTGGAAGTGTCGTTGTTATCTGCCTCCTCGCCTCCGCTGTCTGCCCTAGTTCTAACTATGTACCCCTCGGTAACCAATCTGGAAATATCTCCCCCACTGCCCAGGGGGTCCGCGATGGAAAATATTGCAGCCTCTGAACTCCCTTCTTCAGAGAGTGTGAACATCCTAGCCCCGATTAGCCCTGGAAAATCTTGGATGTACAAGTCTCTAGCCTGCCCCCTCGCTAACAAAACGAAGATGGCCTTTCCCCTGCTCTGCTCTAGCAGGGGCCAGCCATTTTCACCTATCGCATCACGGAGGTTGTCGCTATCCCCTCTTACGTCATCGGGTGTGATTGTCTTGTTCAGTGGCCAGAAATTCGATATTTCCTGCTCAATGTCTCCCAGTAGTCCGGAAATTTCCAGAGTGGTCGTCACATCGGCAGCCTGCTCGGGCCAATCCTTGGGCTCTACCCAGATGAACAAGGGGTGATGCAAAGGATTCTCGTTGGACCATTCCAGCAACGTACCCAGGCAATCCTCGAATGTCGGGCATGTTGTTCCGGAGTCATACTGGTTGTGGTAGACCCTTAGCCCCTCTCTTAGGTCCCACCAGACATCTAATTCGAACTGCCTTACTCCTTGTTGGGAGGCCTGCAAGTCAAGAGCCTGGTGAGTGTACATGTATTCCCTTGTAGGAGAGAAAAGAGGCTCCACGTGATACGAGTTATGAGTTCCCTTCATTTGGATGTGATTTATCCGAAGAGGCTCTTTTTCTCCATCTTCGTTGATTCTGGAGTCTGATTCTGCTCCGAAGCACCCCGCGAAGGAGGTGATGAGCAGAAGAGCGACTGCGAGCGCGGATTGCCTCCTCATCCTGGATGAATTATTGGGGGAGAAGATAACTCTTCTGAAAAATTCAATGATTGACGCCACCGGGACCATGGACATGCCCATGCGCCAGTTCCTCTTCGGAAGCCGACCGAATGTCAACTACCTCTACTTCGAATCTTAATGTTCTACCTGCCATCTGGTGATTGAAGTCAGCGGTGACCACTTCTTCATCGATCTCGACTATGGTGAATTGAATCGGGCCCTGGTCACTATGGGCTCCTACGACCATCCCGACCTCAAGCTCCATACTCTCCGGAAAATTATCCCTCTCGACCTTCTGAATAGCATCCTCGATTCTTTCCCCGTAGGCATCTTCAGGTGCCAGAGTGAACTCTCTCTTTTCACCGACCTTAGCCCCCAGCATTTCCCTCTCGAAGCCGGTAATCATCTGCCCGTAACCAACCAGGAAAACCAATGGGTCCTTTCCTCTGCTACTATCAAACTCCCCCCCCTCCGCGAAAGTTCCAGTATAATGCACTGATGCGATTGTGCCATGTTCAATTGTGTCGACCATATATTTGCGCTTCAGAAAGAGTATCTAACCCTTGGGTATACAGAAGTTTCAACTGGGGCGTGTGGAGCCGGAGAATCATGCGTCACTACGGTCCAGAGGACCTAGTAGGAATAGTGCTGACTCCCAAGGATACTGAGTCTGATGGACTTGAAAGGAAATTAGGGCTATTTTCGGTTATTATTATCTCACTGTCGGCAATGATTGGATCTGGTCTGTTCGTACTCCCTGCTCTTGCAATGCTAGAGCTTGGAGGCGGTGAGTATCCACTGGGTGGCGTCTGGCTAGCGTACCTATTTGCCGCAGTTCTTGTAATTCCTGGTGCCGTGTCAAAGTCAGAGCTATCGACGGCTATGCCTACCTCAGGCGGCTCTTACGTTTACGTCCAGAAGACCTTCGGCCCCCTAATTGGAACTATCGCTGGTCTAGGGTTGTGGGCCAATTTCATGTTAAAGTCTGCATTCGCATTAATTGGCTTCAAAGCTTATCTGTGGGTAATAGAGGATTTGCTTGGGATGGATATTGATATCGAGGCGGCTGCAATCCTACTCCTTGCAGTCATCGTGGGAATAAACATCCTAGGGGTGAAGAGGATTAAGAAGGTACAGATTCCGATAGTGATATTTTCTGCGTGCTACCTAATCGCTCTGTGCTTGTATGCGATTGCATTCCATGAAATGGATTGGGGAGCAGTTTCTTCCAGGGATTCTTTCGGGAGTTTGGAGGATGTTGCGGCTACATCGGCATTCGTTTTTGTCTCCTATGCTGGTGTGACCAAAATAGCCGCAGTGGGCGGAGAGGTGAAGTACCCAGAGAGAAACCTCCCCTATGGGATTCTTCTTTCGTTACTATTCAGCTGTCTGCTGTACGTTTTGGTAACTTTGGTAATGGCGGCCGCGGTTTCTCCCTCTGACTACATGCACGGTGAGCACGGCGCAAGCGAGGATCCAGTATACATATTCGCTGAGGCGGTAGGAGGGGAAACCGTTGGAAAGATCGCTGCGATTCTCGCTGTTGTGACCATGACCTCAATGGCCTTAGCGGGTATTCTAGCTTCATCGAGATTCCCATTTGCGATGTCCAGAGACAATCTGCTGCCTCCCTTCCTGGAGAGTGTCCATCATAGATTTGGGACCCCTCATTGGGCAATAATTGGGACTGGAGTGGCTATGGGCCTAGCGATAACATTCCTCCCAGTCCATGATGTCGCTGAACTAGCATCCGGATTCAAGATTATGATATTCATGCTCATAAATGGATGTGTGATTGTGCTTAGGTCCTCATCAGATTCTCACACCTGGTACGATCCAAAGTGGAAGACACCTTGGCCGCTATATCCCGCGGTACAGTTGTTCGGAATCTTCGGAGGGGGAGCGTTGCTCTATCTGATGGGTTCGAAGTCCCTTGTTGGGGCCTCGGCAGCCATAGTTCTGGGATTATTCATCTACAACGGCTATGGAAGAAGTAGGGTGGATGCACAGATTACTCCGTGGGAAACTGTAAGGCTGATGTTTACTAACTCAGAAGAAGCTGAGAGGAGGAGATTGTTCGCAGCATTCTACTATGCCGATGTGGAGGGAGATGGGCAGTTGGATTTGGACCAATTCGTCAGCGCTTTCAAGGCTCTAGGATACCTCGAAGGCGGAGGGCCAAACATTCCCGACGATGCCATAGTTCTCTCGAAAACCAGAAATCGCCGTGGGGACCAGTTGATCGGGGATGTTTTCGGCAAAGGGGACACTGACAAAGATGGACTGATTAGTATCGAGGAGTTTCTTGAGGTTGCTCGTGAGATAGAGCCAGAAGGCTGAAACTTCGTGCGTATGTTTGAAGTCAGCAACCGTACTGGGAATACTGCAGGGTGAGCAAGTGGTCTCCAGCAGAGCGAAGAAGGTGACTACGCACATATTGCAAGAAATGAAGCGTTCGAATGAGAAAATAGCAATGCTCACCGCCTACGACTATTCCCTAGCAAGGCTTGTTGACGAAGCCGGAGTGGACGTGATACTCGTTGGCGACTCTGCTTCAAACGTGATGGCGGGAAATGATACTACGGTTCCCATAACTCTGGAACAAATGATCTACCACGCTCAGTGCGTCGTGAACGCCGTTGACAGGGCCTTGGTAGTCGTGGATATGCCATTCGGCAGCTATCAAGGCGATTCGAAGCTTGCACTGAAGAGCGCTATTAGAATAATGAAGGAGTCCGGCGGTCATGCAGTAAAAATCGAGGGCGGCAAGGAAATAGTAGACTCCGTGAAGAGAATCCTAACTGCAGGGATCCCCGTAATGGGGCATCTCGGTCTGACTCCCCAGTCGATTTACAAGTTCGGAACTTACTCAGTCAGAGCGAAGGAGGAGGCGGAGGCGAATAGGTTGATGGAAGACGCGATGGCCCTCCAGGAGGCAGGTTGTTTCTCGGTAGTCTTCGAGAAGATTCCTGCGGACCTAGCAAAGAAGGTCAGTGAAACCCTCGATATCCCCACAATCGGGATTGGTGCCGGACCCCACTGCGATGGACAGGTCCTAGTCCTTCACGACATGCTTGGGATTACCAAGGATTTCTCACCTAGGTTCCTGAGACGATATTCTGACGTGGGCAGCGCAGTTGACAAGGCCGTTAGGGATTACATCGATGATGTCAGGGGAGGTTCCTTCCCAGCACAAGAAGAGAGTTACTGATTCTGGATTTGCGTCCCCAACCTTCAAGGACGCCCGCCAACGGGTTGAGATAGGTCATCATGAGTGAGTTGTGGGTTGAGAGGCACAGACCGCGTTCTGTCAGCGAGATGAAGGGACAGAGGGCAGTTGTGGATAGGCTAAGCGCTTACTCGGAATCCAAAACATTCCCCCACCTAATGTTCGCTGGACCACCTGGAACAGGAAAGACGACCGCTGCTCTGGCACTGACCAGAGATGTATTCGGTGAGGGTTTCAGGAACAACCTTCTGGAGATGAATGCCAGCGATGAGCGGAAGTTGGAATCGATACGTACCAAGGTTAAGCAATTCGCTCGAACCGCACCCATGCCGGGGACTTCGTTCAAGGTAATTTTTCTCGATGAGGCCGACGCTCTGACATCTGACGCCCAGGGCGCCCTGAGGAGAATAATGGAGCAGTTTGCGGAGACGTGTAGGTTCATACTTTCCTGTAACTACTCTTCGAAGATTGTGGAGGCGATACAATCCCGATGCGCAGTCTTCAGATTCAGACCTCTAGATAGCGAGAAGGTTCTGGAGAAGGTCATGGAAGTAGCTAATAGCGAAGGGGTTGAGCTAGAGGAGGAGGCTGCAAGAGCGATTGCAGATGTTAGCCTGGGCGATCTAAGGAAGGCGATTACCTCCCTACAGGTGGCTGCATCGCTAGATCCCCACGTAACTAGAGACCTCGTTTACGAAACAACAGCCACCGCCCCACCAGAGGAGTTACATGGATTCTTCCTTGCCTGCAAAGAGGATGGTTTCCAGCCTGCTAGGAGGAGGATGAGGGAGATACTAGATCGCTTCGGGCTCGCCGGAACTGACTTGGTAAACCAACTTCATAGAGAGCTGGGTAAAGTCACCTTCCTAGACGAATCGCAGAAGCTCAAAGTGACTGAAGCTATGGCAGAATGTGACTTTAGAATGGTGGAAGGTGGAGGAGAATCCCTTCAACTAGATGCGATGGCAGCTAGAATCTGTGGTATGCTTGGAAATTAGGATGACTGCAAAATTCTGAGGGTGTAGTCCCTCTGCCAAGTGTTCTCCCCGTCTTGCCAAGGAACCATATCATTAACCTCAGTCAGTGAGATTTGAATCAGATAATCCCCGGGACCACACCCACTGGGGCAAAGGTCCCAAGCCATGGAGACATCCTGCGAGTGTGGGGAAACCTTTGGTCCCAGGTAACCCCCCGTGAGTGAGTTTTTCCTAAGTCCCCTCACCCATTCTTCATCATCAATGGATTCGAAGGTATCAGATGGAGATAGTCCCTTAGATCCATCTGAAGCAATCTCTAAGACCAAACCAGAGACGCTTACTATTGGCTCCATTTGACCGACTTTCTGAATTGTAAGATTCATGGTTGAGTTCTCCGCGTCAACGTTATCCCTTACTGCTAGACCGAGCAAAACTGGAATTGAATCCTGGGAAATTCTGATCTCGTAGATCGAGCCATCCAAGTCTGAGTCCGATATCCCTTCAGTAGCTGCAATATCTATTGCTCCAGCAAGGTGGGGGGCAGCAATATCCGCTATGGGCGGGTTGACCAGTGCGAATGACAGGGCGAGCCATGTGAAAATATACAGGAACGAAGACCTTACCCAATTCCCGGTTGTGTATAGCTCGAAGAATCTTGACGGGACCACAGCCTGGTGGATGGGCCTAATTAGGGTAATCATCAGCAAAGGTAGAAGCCATAGTATCTGCTTGGTCCCATTCATGCCAGGCATCATGTAGAATCTCATCAACAATGCAACTGAGAGTCCGAAGAAAATCACTATCCACATGGAAACTGCGTCTGCCTTCTCCTTCTCTGCATGAGAGGAGGGGTCAAATGGCTCAAGTTCTGAGGACTTCTTGCCTCCTCCTTTGGCTCCAGTGCCCTTCTTGCCTGAATAGACGCTGGCCTTTAGGGCTGTATCGACATCGACCATGATAATAATGGCGGGGGAAGGCGACACATCAACCCTACGTGTGAAGCGAATGTTAGTGGCTAGTCACCGGCAATACTCAAATGGGCTCTTCGCTCGCACTAATGCTATGCCGGGGTGGCGTAGTTGGTAGCGCGTCGGACTCATAGGGCAGCCGAAAGGCACGTTCACGCCGTAGGCCCCCTTCGAGATGCCTGAGTCATCCGAAGGTCGCGGGTTCAAGTCCCGCTCCCGGCACCAATACCAAACTTGGAGCGAGCCATTGATGGGCCGAGGCGCTCTGCCAGCTTCCATGGAGGATTGGCCCAAGCCGGGAGTCCCGGTGAGGCTTGTGGTCAAGACATGGTCTGGAAAGGTGGAGCACAGTGGCGTGGCCCTACCCAGTTCAGGAACAAAACTAATCACAATGAAACTACAGAACGGGTACAATGTTTCATTTCCTGAGTCATATGTAGACTCATTCGAAGTCCTGGATGATATCCCCACCATAGTGGAAGAAATTAACGATATCCAACCACAGGACGAGAATCTTCCGCTTGTCCACTTGATACACACGGGTGGAACCATTGCCAGCAAGGTGGACTACGCCACAGGTGCAGTCACTGCAAGATTCGACCCGCATGATTTACTGGACGCCGTGCCAGAACTTCGAAAGATAGCGAGAATTCGAGCAGTCAAGCTTGGAAACATGTGGTCAGACGATCTTAGACCTAGGCACTGGAACAGAATGCTGAAAGCTACCGAGGAAGCTTTCGCCGAGGGTGCGGTTGGTTGTGTGATCACACATGGTACCGATACCCTGCACATATCCTCAGCTGCAATGTCATACGGATGGTCCGGCCAAGGAGGCAGGCCTCCAGGTAGAATCGTACTGACGGGATCTCAGAGATCACCAGATAGAGGATCTTCTGATGCGACTGAAAATCTAATCGCCTCGGTACATTGGGCGGCGCATGGTCCCGAGCCTTCTGGTTATCGCGACTCGTCGGTGGTCATCGTACATGCGAGCTCCTCAGACGGCAGATGCGCTGTACTCCCGGGATGTGCTTGCAGGAAGTACCACTCCTCACGAAGGGACGCTTTCAAGCCAATCAACCAAGAAGCTCTCGCATTCGTAGACATAGGCGGAGAAAGCGTATCCATAGATTACTCGCCAGAGGCGCATGACGCCAGGGTGGAGTCTATCGCTCCGGTGCAGTTCGATGAGTCCGTTCGTATTGCGCAATTCATCTCGGATCCGCACCTACACCCAGATCAGGTCCAAGGGGCCATAGACGCTGGCTTCGATGCTCTACTTTTCCATGGAACTGGTTTGGGGCACCTGCCCATATCCGATCCCGAAGAAGACAGTCTAGAGAATACCAGACTGAGGGTGATGCTCGAGGATTACATCTCTGAGGGGGGAGTCGTAGTGATGGTGACCAATACGATTCACGGACCCGTGAACATGAATGTATACTCTAAGGGTAGAGAGCAGAAAGAGATTGGAATCATCGGGCACGGCTCTCTTTGCCCACCAAGCTCGGCTTTAGTAAAGCTACACCACCTCCTATCTGTGGGAGGAAGGGAGTCAGTAGAAGACGGATGGGAGATGGACTTAGTAGGCGAGAATCCGGCGTTCTCGAGGTCTTAGGTATCCGGTTTGCTGATGAACCGACTTGCACTTGGATGAATCATGGCAGGTTATGGACCTAGCGAAGACCTGGATGCAATCAGACGTGATTCCAAATCTCCGGGGGACAGGGGAGTAATCAGGGAGATGAGAGAATCTGGCTCCAGAACCGCCAGAGAGAGAATCTTAGACCTACTCGACGATGGAAGCTTCGTTGAGGTAGACGCGTTCGTAAAGCACAGGTCTGGAGACCATGGCATGCATCTACACAATCCACTTGGGGACGGAGTAGTGGCTGGACACGGCATGCTAGATGGGAGAAGGGTGGTATGCTTCTCGCAGGACTTCGCAGTATTCTCAGGCACCATGGGGGAGATGCACGCTAGGAAGATTTGCAAGATTCTTGAACTCGCAGAGAAGGGTCGACTGCCCGTTATCGGGATATGGGATGGTGATGGACAGCGCCCCCACGAGGGAGTGACGTCACTCGGCCCCAACGGAGAGATTCTGGACCTGCTGGTATCCTGCTCGGGCAAGGTCCCGATCCTATCCATTGTACTAGGAACCGTCTCAGGTACAAGCGCACTTGCCGCAGGACTCTCCGACTTCGTCATTCTAGGGCGACAGAGGGGGAGAATGTTCATGAGAAGCCCTTACGCAATACCCGAGATTATCTCTGGAGAGGTGGATGAGGATACACTTGGGGGGGGGCTAACCACCATGCAAGTAGGAGCGGAGTTGCGAGCATGGTCTCCGAAAGCGAGAGTGGAGCATTCGATATCGCGGCAGAAATACTGTCATTCCTACCCGATCATACAATGGCAGAGCCACCCAGACTATCCACAGGTGACAAGTGGAACAGAAAGTGTAAGGGAATGGGCAATCTAGTCCACTTTGACTCTGACAGGCCGTATGACATGAGGGGTGTGATAGCGGAGATTGTTGACGACAAACGCTTCCTTGAGCTGTTTCCTTCGTATGCAGAGAACATAGTTCTTGGTTTTGCCCGACTTGACGGAGTAACAGTGGGAGTGGTGGGAAACCAGCCCTCAGTTCTCGCTGGATGTCTCGATATCGACGCATCCGTAAAGGCGGCTAGATTCATCAGGACCTGTGACTGCTTCAACATCCCGATAGTGACGCTCGTAGATGTGCCAGGATTCCTTCCTGGTACTGTTCAGGAGTGGGGCGGGATTATCCGTCACGGAGCCAAGCTCCTCTACGCCTACGCAGAAGCCACAGTACCTAAGCTCGCAGTGGTCACCAGAAAGGCGTACGGAGGGGCATACCTAGCCATGAGCTGCAAGCACCTTGGATCAGATTACAACGTGGCATGGCCAACTGGGGAGCTGGCTGTAATGGGTGCCGAGGGGGCGGTCCGAATCATTCACAGAGCCGAGCTAACCGACTCGGATAAACCGGAGGAGACTTACTCGAACCTGGTCAAGGACTACAGAGAAAAGTTCGGTGACCCCTATGTCGCAGCAAGGCATGGTTGGTTGGATGACGTCATCGAGCCGGTGCATACCAGAAGGGCCTTGGTTAGTGCGCTCAGACCCTTGCTAACGAAGAGGGTCCTGGTTCCCCCAAAGAAGCATGGAAACATACCCCTGTGATGTGTAATTTCCTATTTCATAGAATCATAAATGAGACAGAACATCTTCTAAACTTGGAATTTTTTTCTCGTCTTTTGGTGCAAAGAGGGAATGCCACGCCTCTAGATGTTGGGCAGCTACCATGATGATGGCGAACTCCGACCTAGATGAGGACTCATCGTAGGAAATGGAAACCTGAATATCCGACTCAAGCTCAACTGATTTCCCACCAGCAGGGTCTGAATCGAGATCGATCGAAATGTCAGCATTCCCTGACTCCAATATGCAGGAGTCCCAAGGTCCTCTTACGAGTTCTCTGCGTCCTCTTTCTGGGATTATCGAGCCTCCCTCTGACGACCATGCGGCAGCGATGGATCGAGCAGTGGAACCTCCCCCTCTGATTCTGAGGATCGAACCAGATGGCTCGACACCTATGTGCCTGCAAGCAGAAACGAAGCCTGTTCCATCAGTACTAGCTCCCTTCCAAACCCCCTTAGATCTCATTAGTTGGTTGATTGCGTTGACGCCCTGGGGCCCTTTCACCCCCAATTTGGAATGCGGAGAGTGCTTCAACGGAGTAGTGCAAGAGAGCCAAAGGTCACCTTCCAAAATCTCTACTTTGGAATAGAACTCCTCATCACCGGATGCTTCTACAAATATCTGCTCTGCTTGGACTAGTCCCATTGCGCCCCCCACTATTGAGAAAAGCTTGGGAGTGATAGAATGAGAGACGGGGCGGCCTGCGACACCCCAGTAGGCGGGTGCGTCCATGACCCTCGCTAGTGGTTATCACCGATGAAGGTTTCAAGAGTGCTCCTTCACCGACAGTGCCGGGAGGAACTGGATTGCGTCGCGTCAAGAGGTTGGACGAGGGAGTTAGGCTCAGGATAGAGAGCGAGGACGATCTGTGGGTCCTATCCCAGGTCTGCGGAACCGGTTGTCTTGTTGGGATGCTTTCGCACAGAAGAGACTCTACTACGGGCACGAGGGAGGATGGTCGTGCGAAGAGTGCAGAGCGGAAGCCCATGTGGATTCTCTTAGAGGCTACGGAGACCGCCTTCCAGCCATTCACAGACAGCCTCCGAGTACATGGCGTCATTAAGGAGGCCAAGATAGATATCGGTAGCCATCACACTCACGTTATTTCTCCTGGTGACGAGATAGAGTTGACTCGTGAGGGCGGTTTGTCCAAGTCAGATGAATCCCTGGTGAAGGAAGCTATTGCTTCAGGAAAGAAGACTAGGTCGGGACTCATGGTGGTAGAGAATGATGAGGTCCTGATCTTCGAGGTTGCAACTCATGGAATAAGGGATTTATCCCAGTTCAATCTACGCGGAGGAGGGAAGAGAACGGGAGACTCAACCACGGTCAGAGAGGAGTTCTTCGAAAAAGTAGCCAAGGAAGCGAAGATGGTTTTTCCCGATGGGGTTCCCTTGATTATCTGCGGCCCGGGACTAGCGAGAGAGGGTTTCGAGTCAAAACTGAGAGGTCTGGGGGCCAATAACAGGGTGGTGAATGTACCCACTTCTATCGGAGGCAGGGCTGCGGCAAATGAGGTCCTTTCAGAGGGCCTAGCTGATACTCTTCTCGGAGAGCATGCGATTGTGGAACAAGTGAAGGTAATCGAGGAGGCACTCAGAAGGATTTCCACAGATGGAGCTGTCACCTATGGTAAGAAGATGGTGTCCGAGGCCTCTGAACAGGGTGCGATCGATACCTTGGTGATAGAAGCTGGACTACTTAGAGGTAAAGAGGCATCCTCTGGTTGGGAGGAAGTTGCGAGTTTGGTCGAGGCAAATGGCGGGAGGGTGATTCAGGCATCATCTGAGCATGATTCGGGCAAGCAACTCTTGGGAATGGGAGGAGCGATCGCAATCCTGAGGTGGAAGTTGGAATAGACAACCCTCTTGATGTGTATGTTAAGGGGGAAGCATGGAAAAGGCGCCGATTAGGATTGCTGGTCTTGGAAGAATTGGAGGCAGCGATGTTGCTTCCCTTGTAACTGAAGAGGCGATCGGAATAGGGGCGGAAGTTGACTTCATCGTCGAATCCGACCAGTATGGCGAGTTCAACCAGGGACTAATCGATTGGAGGACGGTCTTGGGCAACAAGCACTGGCTCGTCCTTTCCTCCGAGGGCCCGTTGGTTGGCGATTCGATGAAGGCAGCTTGGGGTTCCTCATTGACATTCGCGGAGTTGGAGGGTTGCAAGACGGCAATGATAGTTGTAGTTCCTAGTGAGGCCGACAGGCTGGAGGAGTCATGGGGTTCCATAATTGACAGGATTCGGCAGATTAGTTTGCTTTTCATCAGCAATGAGGCGTTGGAAGAGATTTCAAAAATAGAAGAGACCCGTTCGAACCTTCTATTGGACGAGATTAGAGATAGAGGGGCAGTTCCCATTGTATGTACATTCGATCCGACGAAGGGAGTCGCGGAAGTGAGTCACTCAATGGGTAGGGATGTGGTAGAAGTTGAGGGAGAAATGGGATCTGAGAGGTGGCTAGCAGGGTTTCTATGCGCTCTACCGACTTCCGGGTATGGGGCATCTTCTGTCGCGATTGCTGCCATGTCTTTGCTAGAGTAATTTAGCGTAAATCGAAAACTCCACTGAAACTCCTTTTGAAGGGGCACCCTTTCGGCCGGACCCGCGAGGCCAATAGGATGCCACTCAAACTAGGGCCGGCAGGAGTTCCCCTCTCCTGCAAGGGCCGCACCATAGTCGAGGGGATGGACGACATTACTGTGCTTGGTCTGGATGCCATGGAGGTGCAGACCGTCAGAACCATCCAGCCCCAGCATTTCGACCAATATTGGCAGGCTGGAATACTCTCTTGGAAGTCTGACTTCGAGATGAACATGCACGGCCCTTACTATGCGGAATTATTGGGTAGCAAGAGGGAAAGAAACAGGACTCTTTCGAAGATGGAGACGAGTCTTCAGGCTGGAAAAATAATCAACGCAAGACATCTAACATTTCATGTAGGGCCATACGGAGAATATGAGCCGGGGACCGAGGCGAATGAGCAGGTCGCCAATGTCATGGCGGGAGTAGTGGAGCGAGTCAGAGAAGTTTGGGGAGATGAGGAGGAAGAGGAAGATTACTACGCATTCCCATGGGTTCACGAATCTGAGCCATCCCTAGTGGGAGTCGAGACATCCGGCAGACAGGAGCTGTGGGGCACCGTAGAAGAAGTGCTGGAGGTATGCAATCACGTTGAGGGGACGGTCCCTGTTCTGAATATGGGGCACATACACGCTCGGGGCCATGGTAGGTTAAGGACCAGCGAGGATTATGCTGAGCTCTTCGATCAAGCTAGGGAGACCTACGGCGGCTCGACTTTCTACTGCCACTTCGCGGGAGTCGAACACAGGATGGGCAACGCACTCCACTACACGCAGATAAAGAAGTCCGACTTGAAGTTCGAGCCTTTCGCCGAATACCTCGCCGAAGAGGGGGATTGGATGGATATCACGATAATCTCGGATTCTCCTCTACTCGAGCATGATGCGATGTACATGCTTCAGCACTATGACAAAGCCAGGCAGAGACTCCTGGAAATCAAGGCCCGGGACGAGCGAAGGGCCAAGCTCGCAGCCCAACAGGGAATAGACCCCGAGGAATTGAAGAGGAAAGAGGAGGAAGCCGCGGCAGCCCGTAAGGCCCAGTTAACCGGAGATGTGGAGGAAAAGCCCAAGACGGAGGTGGCAAAAAAGGCCCGGGCCAAGGGGAAGACGGGCAAATC
>CACGHY010000019.1 GCA_902573085.1 uncultured Candidatus Poseidoniales archaeon | reverse complement strand
TATCGAAAGCATCCAGACTGGTCCTTCCCGCCAAGGTGTCCTTCTCAGTTCCGCTGGGTCGCAGGAACTCCTCGAAAGAGGACATTGCTCCTCTCTTTCTCGCTAGATCTCGTGCTTGAAGAACGTGGGTCGTAGACTTCCATCCAGGTCCCAGAAGCTGCCTGGCGAAGAGGCGCCAAGATGCAGTCTTGCCTACACCCGCTGGTCCAGTGATTAGTAAGTGAGGTGGATCTATCGAGATGCTACTGGAAACTATTGTCTGACGAACTTTCTCCGGGACTGCCAGTTCATCGAAACTAGTCGGAGAATCTGTCTCAAGCCAGCTTGCCACGGCTTAATGAGGGAGAGGCGGGTCTTGAACTCCGCGATTGTCACTCGGCTTTCAGAACCTTGGCCATGCCGTCTTTTCGTGGCTTGACGAAGATACGGTAACCGCACTTATGACAGGATCTACCAGTAGAGTCTGCCTCAGCCCATGACATATGTCCGCAGTTAACGCACTTGTATCGAATCTCTAGGGGGTCCATAGGGGCGTTACAGTGCTTGCAGTGCTCATCTGATGTGGGGTTATACTGCCTCTTATCGGTCCTGTTGCAGTTTCTGCACTTGTGTAGGATCTCCTTGTCGCCCTTCATTGCTACCAAGCCGGCGACTTGCCGGGCCTTCTTCAATCTGTCCTATACAGATTTCGCAGATTTGCAAATCGCGACGAAATTTTCGAAGATGTTTGAGCCGAACTCAGTGTCATTTACTTCAGGATGAAACTGAAGTCCGAATCTGTCCAATTCTTCGTTTTGCATGGCCTGGACTTTGCAGGACTTGCTTTCGGCGATCACGGTGAAACCTGGTGGAGTCGAAGTTACCTCATCGTTATGGCTCTCCCAGACCGTTTGGTGAGTTGGCGTTCCTTGGAACAGGGGGCCACCGTCCCCTACTAAGGAAATGGTTGCTGCACCGAATTCCGGCTTAGGAGCCTCCCCTGCTTCCCCCCCATAGTGTCTCGCCATAAATTGGTGGCCCGCACATATCCCTAGGATAGGAACTTCTAGAGAGAGGTATTCTGCACAGTTGCCTAGCTCTCCAGTCAGACCTACTCTGGCCGCTCCTCCTGACAGGATTAAGCCGTCTAATTCACGTATTTCTGATACCGGGACGCTGTTTGGAAGTATCTGAGTATCGACGCCTAGATATCGTAGCATCCGCCACTCTCTGTGGGTCCATTGGCCTCCATTGTCTATGACGTCGATGACCACGGGGACTCCGTCCATGCAGAGCCTATGCACGGTTGGGCCATCAATAATGCCCCCTCAAACCTTGAAAAAGGAAGCCTATCTCGTAAGCCAGCCGGCCCCGATGGTGTAGTGGCCTATCATGCAGCCCTGTCGAGGCTGCGACCCGGGTTCAAATCCCGGTCGGGGCGCCAATGAATCGCCAACTGGACTGCGCAAGTTAGTCCTCCAGAGGTGCAATCCAAGCCTGGAAAGAGCACAGCCTTAGTTTGCTGCTGTAGTCGCTCTTTATTCTCAGAGTTGGCTCAGGGTACCCTTCCAGTGAATCAGGAAGATCTCGATTAATCGACAAGTTGGCGTACTCAATTTCGTTCTCTGAGACGATCACCCTACCCCTCACCATAGATGGAGTCTCTCGGTCAAGCAGAGGCACAAGAGAGTGCAGAATATCGAGTGTTCTGTGTGGAAGGTTTACTATCAGCAGGTCCCACACGCCAGCAAACTCTGGATTTGTTCGTAGTTGCATGGCATCTGCGACTCCTATTATTCGATCATCGAAAATCCTCGAGATGGGGGCAGGCTCCGCGGGATACCTCCTATCGTCCCATCTGCGAAGGTTATCCATCAGAAGCTCTACTGCATGGGGATTCAGATCTGATGCCAGCACATCGCCGACTAGGCCCGGTTCCGAAAGTAGGATTGCCAGCGAAGGGCCTACTCCACAAAATGGATCGCAGACCCTTAGAGGCCTTCCTAGTACTTCTCTAAGTTCTCTGGCTAGGGCAAGAGTCTCAAGTCTCTCGGACTGGAGTTTAGTCGAGAAATACGCCTTAGTTGGATCGCAGGCGATTGATTTTCCGGACTCTCGGACTAGAACCCTGGTACTGCTGACGGAGTCTGGAATTGCCTCAGTAACTATTTTTCCATCGACTCTGGCGCCGATCGGAGTTAACTTGCGAATCCTTAGCTCGCCTTGGACGCCCTCATCGTTCAGAATTAGTCTGATATGAGGGTGAGAAAGTAGTTTGGCCTCAGCGATTTGGGCAGAGAACGCCTCCAAGCCACCGTCGATTCTTACTATCATCATATCCGAAATGAACTCATGTGAAGAAGGCCATGATTCGCCATGAGAAGAAATCACCTCTGGCCCCAAAAGGTTCGTGAGATGGTTCCACCAATCGGAGTCGATTCTATTGTCGGGGCAACCCTCGTGAACTTCTGTTTCATATTTGTCGAAGGGTGCTGGGAGTGAGATTGGAGAGGCAGGATCGATGGGTAGCAACCGGAATTCCGTATCGTCATGGGAGAAAACTCTCATGTCAGAAGCTAGCCATTCCCTCTCCTTCAGTAGACCCAGAATCATTTCCACATCGCGATTTGGAACCCTCAGGTGACGCATCACGTTGATGGGCCGGTAGGCGCCATCGCTTGACAATGACGGAGATAAGAGACAGATGATCAAGAGTATCCTAATATCACCGATAAAGCGAAATTTGCTCACAAAAAAGATGTTCAAAGTGGCAAAGGAGGTGTCCGAGACTAAGGGCAAGAAGCTGATGGTGATTGGCGATCCCTGTAGTGGGAACTACTTTCATTTCATTTCCAGTATGTTTCCTAACTGCGAGCATGGGGATGTGACTGTAGATCTCTATGGCTGTGATGATTGTAAAAAGATGGACATCAACGATATGTCAGCCTGGAAGGAGTTCGATGATGGCGAATTTGTGGTGATGGAGACAGGGGTTCTCGGATTTTCGAAGGACATTGGGGCGGTTCTTACACAAATCAGGAGAGTCTCTGGGGGGGATTTCTTTTCTGCAGGAGGGAACAAGGGCTTTCTTTGGGAGATGTTCCTTTACAAGACCTACAGCAAGGAGTTGATTTACTCGATGGACCCGTTCGACTCACGTGATGATGATCATTACTCAGGGATTCTATTGGGCCGAAGAGGCTCCTTTCGCCTGAAGTTCTGATGCACATCATATTGATGTGCATGAGAGCATAGGGAAGGGGGATGGCTGCCCATGAAGTTCCTGCCGGGCTATGGCTAATTGGTATCGGTCCGGGGGACTTGGAACACATGACTCAGAGGGCTCGAAGTGTGGCGAGAGGGTGCAAAAAGAGGTACTTGGAGGGGTACACTGCAGTTCTGCCCGAGGAGCAGGAGGTTCTTCTTGAGAGCGTGGTAGGGCCCTGGGAGAGAATGATGCGTCCGTCTGTGGAAAGTCCGGAGGATTTGCTTGAGGAGTCAAGGAACAATGCGGTGGCCCTTTTGGTCGTTGGAGACCCAATGCAAGCTACAACGCACATAGATTTAGAGGCCAGATGTATGGAAGAAGGGATTGGTTTCGAAGTAATTCCTGGGATGTCTGCCACTGCGCTGGCCGTTTCTCTATCTGGTCTACAATCGTACAAATTCGGAAGGCAAGTCACGCTGCCATATCCATATGGAGATTATCTTGCCACATCGCCACTGGAAATGATCCTGAGAAATTTAGAAGCTGGCTTGCATACTCTGGTCCTTCTAGATCTCGATCCGACAGGGATGGGTTCTGACCTCCCTATTCCAATGAGGCCCTCCGAAGCCATTACCACCCTTGAGGAGATGTCATTGAAGTTGTTGGAAGAGAGTGATGGTCGAAATCTCTCTAGAGTATTAGTCAGCGAGTGGAGAGGGATGCTCCTAAGCGATATTGGAACCAAGGATCAGAGGGTTTTTTCTGGGAATCTCGAAGAAATCTCGAAGATTCAGGAAGGTAAGGTACACACCCTCATAATCCCGTCGGAAATGAGCGATAACGAAAGAGAGGCTTTCAGGAGAAGGGGAGCGACCTAGAGCCCCCGACGAACTCAAGTCTGAGATGCCTTTCGGCAGACTGGATATCATGGCTAAGCCTCCTGCAGAAGTTCGGTTCCCTGGAGATAGGAGCCGCAGGAAGAGAGTGAGGGTAAGGGGGATTAAACAGGCATCGAAAGAAATCCAGCAGAGGCTCGAGAGAAGCCTGGAGGCCCTGCTGGAAAACCCAGAGAGTTTCCTTCCAGAGATACTCGGGGACTTGGGGAAGGTCTCCCTCTTCGGGAGTAAGGATCCCATGGCATTGACTTTGCACGAGATCAAAGCTGTCTCCTCGAAAAGAAACGATATCAGGTGGCTGAAGAAGAGGATGTCCAAAAGAAGCGGAGGGGATGTATCCCGTTCCCTTGCTGGGAGCCTTGTAGGAGCATCTGAGGAGGATCTGACTACTGTCTCGGTATTCAAGAGCGACGTCTATGGTAACGCTAGCTACCTTAAGAGAGGGAGCGGTAGGCCTGGCCATCTTGTAGGCATACAGAACTTCAACCACCCTCGGCTGAGGCTTTTGGTCTGGGACGACCACGCCAAGGCAGGCCAGTACTTCTTCTCGTGGGATGGGGGTTTCGTGTACACTGGATTTGAGCCGAATCCTCCCTCCGAGTGGGTGCAGTGGACGCTCGGGAGCACTTCAGTGGATCTACAGGGAGATTCTTGCAAGTGGTCTCTGGGACTGGACGAAGAGACAGTTGTCTCGGAGTTAGGGACGGCGGATGGCTGGCTGAAGCTCGAGTTCTCCGATGGAACCAGGGTGGGGCTCTCCCCTGCAGCTTTGTCCAAGACAGAAGAGCCCGTGGCAAGGAGTATGGCTGTGTCGATGATGCCTCCGAATAAACTCGGCGAGGTCTGCGAGGCGGCTTGGATATGGAGGCCAGAGGGGTGGCCAGAGGACAGGGCTCTACCCGAAGAGGGTCTTGAGAGAGTGGATGAAGTTCTGAATACCTGGCTAAAGATGTCGTTGGAAGATAATGCGTTAGCAAGGGCGTGCAGGTACAGTATTCTGAACTCGATCACCGATGGATTCGTCGTCGGTAGTAACTGGTTCTCCGATGATGACAGAGGGGAGTTCCTCGATCACATGAGTGGTACGGAGGACGAGCGTCGGGCGCTTGCCTGTGTACTTGATTCGATAGACGATGGAATCCACGTCAGGTCGGATGGCGTCGTAGTGAGCCTGGATGAAAAGGTCGTGAGGCTCGAAGACTCGTCATGCCACCCTGTTCTGGTTTCTCTATGGGAAGAGCACGGTGGGACAATCCTGGAGGATTTGTTCGGACTGGTAGGAGAGGAGGCGGAGAGGGTTCACTCAAGACAGTCGAAGAGGAAACAGGGGTTCGGAGCCTTCCTACGAGAGTTAAGCGAGTCGCTGAGCACTGCAATGAAGCTAGATAGGCTTCCTTGGGAGCGCGGAACTCTCCCCGGCCCTCTATCATTCGCAGACGAGTTGGTGCGGAAGGCCGCTGATGATGGGGTTGCCTCCACTGTATCCATGGCTAGGAAGGGTAGAGGTCTGGAATCCTCCATGGGCTGGGCATGGTTGGTAGTGCACGAAAAGACGGAGTCGGATGCATGGAGATTCGATGAAGAGAGCCGCGACAAGGGGGGCGACTGGGTCCCAGCCCTGAGGGCGCTCTGGGACGCTGCTCATGCGCTTCTGCTGGAAGACGATCTTGAGGCTGAGTCAGACTATCGCTCTGCTATGGAGTGGTTGGCAGAGGTAAGCGGGTCTGGCTCGTTGCCATAGGCTGAGTATCGCGGATTCAACGTTAAAATGCCGCCGGGAACAGCTCATAGGCCTGGTAAATGAAACCAGCAGAGAATCCGATCATGCCCAGACCGCAAATTCCCAATGCAATTTTGTATACTCTTGGCGACATAGAACCTCTTGTCCTATCGAAGATGAGGGCTATAACCATCTTTACGATGATTATCGTTACCAGGAAAGATAGTGCGTAGGCCACAGGAGCCACAGGCTCCTTGTCTGCTGCTGATGCCATCAGAGGGCCGCCGATTAGGAACCAGAACACATACACGTTCGGATTCAGTAGATTCGTAATCACCCCCCTGCTGAATGATCCAGTGACCTCCTGCTGCCCGATATCAGAATCAGGCGGTTCTATTCTGAAGCAATCGATACCGAACCAGAGTAGGAAACAGGCTCCCAGCATGGAAATCGTAAACATAAGACTAGGCTGATCGGCGACCCATCCTGACAGCAGTACGCTGATCACGATTAAGGGGCCATCCGTGAATATTGGAGCTGATGCGGCCCTTGCACCTGCGGACCACCCTCCGGTTAGAGTCTCTCGGATTACCATGGTCAATAGGGGGCCCGGGCGAACTCCCTCAAACAGACCGAGTGCTACCCCAGCTAAGGCTAGCTGCAAAACGAGATCTGTTTGCATCATCTAGCGCCTCGAGTAAATGGCAATCTTTGCCAGTAACTCCAGGATTTCCAGGTACAACCAGATGAGTGTGACCATCAGCCCGAAGGCGGCTCTCCACTCCAATTGCTTTGGTGCTCCCATCTGGACACCCCTCTCAATGAAATCGAAGTCAGCCACAAGGCAGAGTGCTCCGATTCCTACGACAAAGAGCGAGAATGCTATCCCTACAGGGGTCGCATCGTGGATGTAAGGGACTTGAAACAACCCCGTGACTGCACCAATAATAGAGAATATGTAGATCAAAATGATAGCAAACATCGAGGAATATACCGCTATCGCTAGATTCCTGTCCCACCTGATTAAGCCCGCTCTGTAAATCGCAATCATTGATGCGAGAATCATGAAGGTGAGGAAAGCTGCTAGGATTCCAATCCCTGGAAGGTCGAGGCCCACTTCGAAAAACCAGGTTATCCCCCCTATTACCAGCCCCTCTAACGCTGCGTATGTGCATATTAGCATCGGATTAGTGGACCCGGAGAAAATCACAATCAAGGCCACGATTAAGCCACCAATTGCTCCGACTAAGATAAGTGGGGCACTATCAGGCATCGAGAAAGCGGTGAACAGTGCAGTTGTGGCCGTAATCAGGAGGAGGAGCCCCGTTTTCTCCGCTACTCCCTCGATTGTCATCATGTTGGACTCGTATCCCTCCCACCAAGGAGCGTCCTTGTAGGCAGATTTCTGGAATGTTGAGTCATTGAGTGCAGGATTCCCCGACCTGTACATGGATATCGGTTCCGGTCGGGGTTCTCAAGGCTTGGGATTGGTTCTGTCAGACCATGCCGTTTAGGTGTTGACCCGTATAGCTTCCAGGCTCCCTAGCGACCTCGTCAGGCGTTCCTGCGACTACCACCTCCCCCCCCCAACTCTCCTCCCTCGGGACCTAGGTCGATTATCCAGTCTGCGCACTTGATCACATCGAGGTGGTGTTCTATCACTATCACCGTGTGACCGTTGCGTCGTAGCCGCAGTAGGACTTCGATGAGCTGATGGACGTCTGATAGAGCCAGTCCCGTAGTCGGTTCGTCCAGGATGTAGAATGTGTGCTTCCTTGGTGGTCTGTGGAGTTCGGTTGCCAACTTGACTCGTTGGGCCTCTCCTCCAGAGAGTGTTGTTGCAGGCTGTCCTAGCCTGATGTATCCCAATCCAACATCCTGGACCGTCTTGACTATCCTGTGGATTCTGGGTTGATTCTCGAAGAAGGCGCATGCCTCATCGACGCTCAATTCTAGAATATCATGAATCGTCTTGCCCTTCCACTTGACCTCTAGTGTCTCCCTGGTGTACCTCTTTCCCTTGCACACTTCGCAGGTTACCCACACATCTGGTAGGAAGTTCATCTCCAGTTTAGTAGAGCCCGCTCCACTGCATGCCTCACACCTCCCTCCTCTGACATTGAAGGAGAACTGTCCCGGTTCGTAACCCCTTTCCTTCGCCAATTTTGTCTGTGAGAATAGGTCCCTGATAGGTCCGAACGCACCCGTGTAAGTTGCCGGATTAGATCTTGGAGTCCTTCCAATGGGTGATTGGTCGATCACTATGGTCTTATCCACCATTTCCAGGCCTGTAATCCCATCCATGGCGCCGGGGGTTGAGTCTGTTCCGTGGAGCTCCCTGAGAAGTGCTGGTGCGAGGGTCTCAGTAACCAAAGACGACTTTCCGGATCCCGAAACCCCAGTAACGGCTACCATGCAGCCGAGGGGTATCCTGACATCGATGTCCTGGAGATTGTTCTGACGGGCACCTGTAATCTTGATCCATCGTTCGTCGTCAGGCTCTACTCTGTCGTCGGGAATCGGGATCCCCTCCCTCCCCGACAGATATGCGGCTGTGGGGCTCTCATTGCTTCGTAGGAGGTCTGGGTAGGTCCCGCTCACGACCAGTTGGCCGCCGTCCTTCCCGGCGCCAGGTCCGAGGTCAACCAGCCAATCTGCCTGCTTCATCGTAGCCTCATCGTGCTCCACGACCAGCAGTGTATTCCCGAGATCTGTTAGCTCCCTCAACGTCTGAAGTAGTCTATCGTTGTCCCTGGGATGAAGACCTATGCTAGGCTCATCCAAGACGTACATTACCCCAGTTAGTCGGGTGCCAATCTGAGTTGCCAATCGTATCCTCTGACTCTCCCCGCCCGAGAGAGTGTTTGCCCTACGATCTAGTGTCAGGTAGTCTAACCCAACCAAGGCAAGGAACCTGAGCCTAGACTCTATCTCCTTGATGATCTCCTTTCCTATGTACATGGAACGCTCGTCTAGCCTCTCGGTCGATTGGACTGTGACGCTGTCTGGGGCGTCTCTGTCGAGATTGTCCCATGTATCGTCCAAGCCCCCCAGCCTCCAATTCTGTACCACAGCCAAGGCTTCCAGCACACTGCAACTTGAAATTCCTGGAAGATTCACACCACCGACGGTGACCTTGCAGACGGCATCGTTCAGTTTGTCTCCACGGCAGTCTGAACACGGCTCGTCCGTCATGAATGAGGATAACCTGGACCTAGTTCGCTCTGAGCTGGTATCCTTGTATGTACGAGCGAGTCTGGAGAAGACCCCTTCCCATGGTCTGGACATAGTGTACGAGGACCCCTTCTCAGAGTTGAACTCGAAATTGATCACCTCGCCTCCTGAGCCATTGAGCATGATATCGCGACTGTCCTCGTCCAATTCTCCGAATGGGACGTCCGTGGGTATGCCGAAGTGGTCGCATGTCTGAGTCATCTGGCTTCGGTACCAACCGGACATCATCGACCTCCGGAAAGGTCTGATGCATCCCTCCCCCACCGTAGCTGTCCTGTCGATTACGAGATCGGGAGAGAATGAACGTTCGACCCCTAGACCCTGACAGGTGGGGCACGCTCCTAGGGGATTGTTGAACGAGAACACTCGGGGGCTCATCTCAGGTAGAAAGGAGCCGTGGGTTGGGCATGCAAACTCCTCCGAGTAAGCGATTACCTCTCCCTCCTGGGTCCTGAATCTCTGCTCTTCTGCATTGTCTTCCCCGGGTTTTGGCGCACTCAAACTCTCCACTGCAACGGACCCTGCGCCGAGGCGCAATCCCGCCTCTACCCCCTCTGTTAGCCTCTGTCTATTGGGTTGTGTCAGCAGCATTCTGTCCACTCTGACGTCTATATCGTGTCTCAGATTCTTTTCTAAGCGTGGGGGGTCTTCGAAGCTAGCCTCTCTTCCATTTACCTTGCCTGCAAGGTATCCTTGGTCTACTAGAGCATTGAACAAGTCGGCGTGGGTGCCTTTTCGATTCCTGATCGCAGGACTCCAAATCGCTATTCCATGTCCCTCAAATCGCCACATGACATCGTCGACAATCTCCTGCACGGTCCTCCTGCTAACCTCACGTCCACATTCGGGACAATGGGGGAGTCCGACCCTCGCCCACAGGAGTCGCATGTAATCCATCATCTCGGTTACAGTAGCAACTGTCGATCTGGGGTTGTGACTTCCTTGCTTCTGATCTATGCTGATAGCCGGTGATAGCCCTTCAATAGAGTCGCAGTCTGGTTTCTTCATTTGTCCGAGGAACTGCCTTGCGTAGGAGCTTAGGCTCTCGACATAGCGTCTTTGGCCCTCTGCATACAGAGTATCGAAGGCTAAGCTTGATTTTCCGGAGCCTGAAACCCCAGATATCACGACGAACTTTCCTCTCGGTATGCTAACGTCGATGTTCTTCAGATTGTGAGTCCTGGCTCCCTTTACCTCGATCCAACCATCCTCGGAGAAGCCATTGTTCTTCTTGTCTGACATCGCGTCACCTTGTCCGGAGTAATCAGTCACAGCGCGCTCCTTTGAAACCATGCCTGAGAAATCCACACAGAATGTAATCGGTGTTGCTTTCGCCTTCTATTTACAGTGAGGCATTGATTGGAATCGAGCGCTCTTAGGTTTAGTGTCTAGAGAAGCCAGAGAGCGTCGATAGTGTCGCCCTCTTGACAATCCGAGTCCGGAGGGAGAAGAGAAAGGCCGTTGTGAGCTACCATACTGTGGATATTGCCGCTACCTTGGTGCGTTCTTGTGGATCCTAGCAGTTTATTTCCCTCCTGTCTGATAGATATCCTCCTCATGCACAGCTTCCCTGGCGCTCCCTTAAGGGACTCCTCCATCTCCACTCTTACTCTGTTGGCAAGCCTGGGTCTGGTTCCCTCTTCGGAGCCCATACTGGATGACATCCATGGTGCTACCAGCACCGTGAAGACGATGTGGCTGCTGACTGGATTTCCTGGAAGCCCGAAAATTGGTTTCCCCCTCCAAGAGCCGAAAAGGGGTGGGCCTCCTGGTCTGATCATCACCTTCCAGAACCTAATATCTCCCTCTTCCTCCATTATTCTGCGAACCATGTCCCATTCCCCCATGCTGACCCCTCCACTGGTAAGAATGGCGTCGCATGACGCTGCAGCTTCGTCTAGAGTTTCTCTCAGACGATCCATGCTGTCCCTGATCAGGTCGAGCCTCCTTGGAGTTCCTCCCATCCTCTCCACAAGTGAAGATAGCCCGAAGGTGTTGGATTCGTATATCGAGCTCTCTGAGAGAGGCTCCCCAGGAGGAGTCAATTCGTCTCCGACCCCTATCACAGCAATGTTTGGTTTCCTTACCACCCTGATGTTCGCATGGCCCATTGTTGCTGCGAGAGAAACCGAAGCCGGAGTCAGAACGGTCCCAGCTCTCAAGGCCACGGTGTGACGAGTTAGGTTCTCGCCCTTCCAGCGGATGAAGCCGGGTCTGGCCGGTCCGTCGATTGTTACTTTGTCCCCTACAACAGTAGAGTCTTCGACCATCACAATGGCATCTGCTCCACGGGGTACGGGTGCGCCGGTCATTATCCTGCAAGCTTCACCTGCATCTACGATCGGGATTTCTTCAGAACCCGCCTGGCTGGTTCCCACTATCCTCAGTATGGCTCCTAGCTCCTTGCAATCTGCCTCTCTTACTGCCCATCCATCCATAGCGGAGTTGTCGAACCTCGGGTCATCTACCATTGATCTTAGGTCCTCGAAAAGAGTGCGGCCAGATGCCGTAATCAACGGAATTGTCTCGTCTTCTCTGGCCAGGGTAAGTTGGCTAGTCAGTTCAATTGCCCGTTGCAGGGAGACTCCTACCTCCATGGCCACCGAGAAACGGTGGAGTTGAAGTGTCCTTCCCAAAGCGGTCCTCGTGGTTTCCACTGAGTTGGTGCTTGTTCTACTGGCCCTCTTCGCTGTAGCATCCCTGTACTCCTCGATTGGGCTGGGGGGGGCCTCGGGTTACCTAGCTGTCCTGTCGTTGACGATGTTTGCATCGTCGGAGTCGATTTGGCTCAAGCAATATGCTTGGTCACTAAATCTGATTGTGGCCGGGATTGCCTTCTGGCGCTACCACAAGTCTGGTCACCATGTCAGGAATCTGTCTCTTCCATTCATCTCCGCAAGCGTGCCCATGGCCGCCCTTGGAGGATTCATGCTTGTGGAAGGGGCCGTGTACGACGCGTTGCTATCGCTCGCATTTATCCTAGCGGCTTGGAAGTTGCTTTCAGGTGATGCAGGGGTTAGCGAGGCAGCCAGACCCAGCGCTACCAAGGCTGCGGTAGTTGGAGGTGGAATTGGCTTGGCAAGTGGAGTGATAGGCCTGGGGGGTGGTATCTTCCTACTCCCCGCACTAATGCTCGGAAGGTGGGCCAAAGCGAAGGAGGCCGCGGCGACGACTGCCCTCTTCGTCTGGCTAAACTCGCTTGCTGGACTAGCCGGAGCGGGGGTCGCCGGTAGGCTTGACCTAGACCCTAGTCTTCTGATTCCTTTCGGAATAGCCGTACTGGCGGGAGGCTCGATAGGATCTAGGTATGGCTCCACATCCTCCTCCCAGAAGGGTGTCAGAGGAATACTTGTGACAGTACTAATTCTAGCTGCAACTAGGCGATCATTGGGAATTCTGCAATTGCTTTGAGGTGCTCAGGAGTCCATTACGTGACTGACTGCATTGTGAAAAATCGCCATCCCCTCTCCCTGTCCGTGCTCATTGTCTTCTCTGGTCCATGTGGCTCCGAGCCATGTTGAATGGTTTGCCTCGGGGTGTGGCATCAACCCGAAAACCAACCCTGTCGGGTCACAGACCCCGGCGATGTTCCTCCAGCTCTGATTGGGAGAAATAGGGTAAGGAAGGATGTTGTCGCTAGCACTGGGGTATTCGTTCGAAGGGTCGACGTACCTCGCGACCAATTGGCCGGACTCTGCCCATCTATCCATCAAGTTGGGATCGTCTGTGACGAACTTTCCCTCCCCATGCCGCACTGGGACCCTGATGCGCTCGAGCCCCGCTGTCCATATGCATGGACTCTTTGAGTCGAACTCAAGGGTCGCCCATCTGTTCTCGTAGTGTCCGCTGTCATTGAGTGCTAGGGAGGCGGTCTGGGTTAGGGAGACTTCTTCGTCACCGGGAAGAAGTCCCATCTTCACAAGTACCTGGAAGCCGTTGCATATACCAATTACAGGCTTCCCCTCCCTTACGAAACCCCTTACCTGGTCCCTCAAACCGAAGCGAAGCCTGTTTCCCATCAACCTGCCACTACCTAGATGGTCGCCAAAGGAGAACCCTCCGGGTATCGCCATAATCTGATAGTCTGAGAGATTCAAATCCCCGTTGACCAGTCTATTGACATGAACCCTGTCAGCATGAGCTCCTGACATCTCGAATACGGCCATGGTCTCTGTCTCGCAGTTGATCCCGAAGCCCGACATGACCGCTACCCTGGGAGTCATCAGAGCCCCCCTCCATGTAGTGTATCCTTCCAAGAGTCCCTCATCTCCGACATCGAGCCCAAGAGGACTTTTTCTCCGTCCCTAGATACGGAGATGGCGTCTCCCTTGGAGACCACCCCTAGGTAGTGACAGCATACTCCCTCCATGGATTCCTCGAAGGCCTCCTTGTCAGAGGGCCTGACGCTGACAAGTATCCTGCCGAGGCTCTCTCCGAATAGGGCCCCCCAATCATCGAGATCCGAGCAGTCTGATTGGAGAGGGGATATGTCGATTGAAGCTCCGGAGTCGGCTCCGAAGCAGCACTCCGCCAGAGCCACGGCCAAGCCACCATCGCTGCAGTCATGGGCGCTTGACACTAGTCCGCTCTTCATGGATGAAGCAAGGGCCCTATAGACTGTCATGTTCCTCTCTGGTTCTATTTCCGGTACGGCTCCCCCTATCCCTCCTGAGCCCTCATCTCTCAGCATGAATGCCAATTCGCTGGCGCCGAGTTCCTGATGAGTCTCTCCGACTAGGAATATCGCGTCTCCGGGTTTCTTGAAGTCCGACGAGACTGCTTTCCGGACGTCTTCGTGGTTTCCGAGCAGACTGAATAGCAGGGTTGGTGGGACGCTGATCTTCTCTCCTCCAATCATGGCATCGTTCTTCATGGAGTCCTTGCCGCTGATACATGGTAGCCTGTATGCCCTGCAGACGTCATCCAATGCTCTGTTCGCTCTCACCAGTTGAGCCAGTTTATACCGTCCATCCGGGGTCTTGGATGACTCGATTGGGTCGGGCCAGCAGAAGTTGTCGAGGCCTGCAATGAGATCTAGGTCCACCCCCACACATACGGCGTTCCTTAGGGCCTCATCGACGGAGGCCGCCGCCATTGCATAGGAATCTATGTCGGAGTATCTGGGAGCGATGCCGTTCGAGATAACTAGCCCCTGGGTCCCTCCTTGGATGGGCGCTATCACAGCAGCGTCCCCAGGAGCATCGTGGTTAGTGCCACAGAATGGCTTGATCACGCTCTGGGCTATCACCTCGTGGTCGTAGGAACGGACCCACCATTCCTTGCTGGCTACGTTGGGTCTGGCAAGGAGCCGGGCGAGGAGTTTCCCCATTCCTTCCTCATCCAGTTCGGGCGTCTCTACCGGTAAATGAGTCGGGGGGTTCCACTCAGAGTCTAGATTGAGTTGTGGGCATCCATCGAACAGGAAATGAATGGGCAGGTGTGCAACGGGAGTCTGTCCATGATGGACCACGAATGCCCCGGAATCGGTGAACTCTCCGACTGCTGTTGCTTCGACCTCATGTAGACTGGCTAAGGCCTCGAACTTCTCGCAGTCGTCAGGTCTGACTCCCACTGTCATCCTCTCCTGGGACTCCGAGACCAGTATCTCCCAGGATGATAGGCCTGCTTGCTTGAGGGGGACCTTCCCTAGGTCGAGTTTTGCTCCGCCTGTGAGTTCGGCCATCTCCCCGACGCTACTGGAAAGGCCTCCTGCGCCGTTGTCCGTGATTACCTGAATTAGACCCTCGTCCCTAGCTTCCAGAATCATGTCTAGCATCTTCTTCTGGGTGATGGGGTCTCCAATTTGGACTGCTGAGCTAGGGCTCTCTTCGGTAAGTTCGAGGCTGGAAAACGTTGCTCCGTGGATTCCATCGCTTCCAACCCTGCCCCCTACCATGTAGACGACGTCGCCTGGCTCTGGCGTCTTCACGTGGCTCTCTCTTCCGTCTGCGAGGGTTCGGGGCATAATTCCAACTGTACCACAGAAGACCAGGGGTTTTCCGATGTATCTCTCATCGAACACCATTGCTCCGTTGACTGTGGGGATCCCCGACTCGTTTCCACCCGATCTTACTCCTGAGTGGACTCCTCTGAAAACTCTTGAGGGGTGGAAAAGTCCAGGGGGGATTGTTCCGGAGTAGTCGGGGGGCCCGAAACAGAAGACATCTGTATTAGCTATGGGCCTAGCCCCCAATCCTGTTCCGAGGATATCTCTGTTCACACCCACAATTCCTGTAATAGCGCCACCGAATGGGTCCAGAGCACTGGGGCTGTTGTGCGTCTCGGCCTTTATGCACACACTCCATTCATCATTCCAGGAGATTACGCCAGAGTTGTCATGGAATATGCTTAGTAGCCAATCTACCTCTTTTTGGATATCCAGAGTTGGCTGCATTATGTGGGTCTTGAACAGGGAGTTGATTGTCGTGTCCTCATCCGTTGCCTTGTCTACGTGTCTGATCTTCGCAGCGAATATCTTGTGCGAACAGTGCTCTGACCATGTCTGGGCAAGGCACTCTAGCTCTGCATCAGTTGGTCTGTCCGATTGTAGTCCCTGTTCGGTTCTTTCGGCCCTAACAGCAGGATCTCTGTAATGACTCTGGATTGCTTTCATCTCTTCTAAGTTAAGAGCAAGCAGTCCTCTTTCGCTAATCTCAAGCAGTTCGTCGTCGCAAACCTCCAGGTCTATCGTCGTCGGTTCCTCGAATATGTTTGGAGGGACATCTGGAAATCCGAGTTGCGGCCAGTGCCCGTTTAAGCATCCGTCCCTGTCTGCCACGGACATCCTCTCGATCATTGGGTTGTGTAGAGTCGCAGCCAGCTCTGAGGGGGAAGCTGTACCTTCTACTCCCCAGAAGGCATAGGTCCTATACGTCGCAACTCTAGCTTCTTTCTGCTCTGGAAATAGCGTGGTCAGTCCGTCCAATCCCGCCTGAGCGGTGTTGTCCGTGACGCCTGGCTTGAATCCTATCTGGATCGCCACCTCTGGTGCGTCTGAGAAGTCGTCTAGTATCCTCGAGCCCGTTTTAGCGACCTCGATTACCGGGTCTGCAAACAGGTCGTAGGTCAGAGTTTCTGCCTGTGCGTCGGAGATTGTAGATCTGACCTGATATCCCATGATGACCCTGACGGAGTCTACTTTGATTCCATGGTCAGTCTTTAGCATGGAGCGGACGGTCTCGCCCCTTGAGTCCGGAAGACCTTCCAGATCCTTTGTGGTGACTTCGAATATCCTAACATGTTCATCTGAAGACATGCATTCACCTACGCCAGAAAGGCCTCACTGAGTCTCCAACCAAGCCACGCAGTGATCGGTGCTAAGAGGTTTAGTGCAATGTAAATCGAAGCCGCGGAGGAGCTGCCCGACTCGATTAGCCGTACGGTCTCAACCCCGAATGTGGACATGGTCGTGAAACCACCCAACATACCCGTGCCGAAGAGTAAAAGCGTCTCAGTTTGAAGGGCCCCTGCCATCATTGCTCCTAGTACGAAGGCTCCAAACAGATTCACCACTATTGTAGCCCAAGGAACCTCCGATGCCCCTTCTGAGGGCATCGCCTCTGAAACTCCCCACCTTGCTACTGACCCAATTGCGCCGCCCACACCTACCAACACAGCTGGATGCATGACTCGTGCGAGAACTGACGGGGCTTGATATTTCTTGGAAGAGGAAAGATTTGACATAGAGGAAAGTACCGGACTAATTGATGAAAGCCGAGGACGCCTGGGGAGCTAGATGGGCCAACTGCGCCCATCCCCTTTCTCACCAGTTCATGTCAATAGCCTGTGAAAAGGAGTCTTTGGTCGTGTTAGCAGCGGACTTGCCGACGGTGGAAGAAATTGTCCAGATTATAGAAGACGTTGGCGATCATGTTTGCGCTCTAAAGACCCATGTAGACATGGTTGAGGATTTCAATTTGGAAGACTGGGGGGATGTTGTCGACGCTGCACGTTCCAAGGGGATGCTATTGTTCGAAGATAGGAAATTCGCTGATATCGGAAGGGTTGCTAAGACCCAGATGGGGGGGGCTATACGATATCCGCGAATGGTCTGACTTGGTTACTTCGCACAGTGTCAGCGGTCCCGATGTAGTAGATGGTATCGCTGAAGCATGGGATGAGGTGGAAAGAGTAGGGGGTGTCTTGCTTCTAGCTCAGATGTCTAGCTCTGGAAATCTACTCGAGGACTCGTACACAGACAAGACTCTGGAAATGGGCACGGCCTCGCCGCATGTTGTCGGCTACATAGGAAACGGGAGCAATCCGTCCAAATTGGGGATTTTGAGGAGCAAGGTGGGAGAGGGGAAGATGATTTGGACGCCGGGGGTTAACCTTAGCTCGAGAGAGGGTGTCTTGGGACAGAGGTACGGAAATCCGTCAGAAGCAGTCAGAGCGGGTTCAGATGCTATAATTGTCGGTTCGGGAATTCACGGAGCCACGGAGCCAATGACCGCAGCAAGAGAATATGCATCGGCCTCTTGGGTTGCCCTTCTGGAGAGGTAGAATTGGACTATGCGATCATCGCGGCATGGGGCTGCAATACAATCGTCATTCTGGGAGTAGGATCATACATCGTCTTCGAGATACTGAAGAGGTGGAGGGTCGGGCTGAGGCTATCTGCCCTGGATGAGAGCCTTCTAAACGATGAAGTGGTGACGGTGGAAATAGTCACAGATGCTCCTCAAGGTAGTAGTTTTGTTGCTGGTGCAGTAGCTGAGTTCGTTGAAGACCGTCGGGAATACTAGAATTCTACTAGACCGAAGTAAAACGTGGCTGCCAATCCAGCTAGTATGGACATGGTGATTATTGCTAGAATCAGACCCTTCCCCCTCTTCCTCTTGGGCGCTGGTGGTTCAGGTAGTGGTGGTAACTCATTGGGAGGGGGCGCATTTGTCTCGGCGCTATCGGCGATCATTGGTATTGGGGGCAAAGGGGGCTGTTCTTCCTCTTTGATATCCGGATAGAGTTCGTCAAGATCCTCTAGTCCAGGTGCGTCGGGAATAGGACCGTTCATCATTACCCATTTCTGATCGACGTCGCCTCTGGTAAGAGGCGTGACTAGGACGGTTACGGCACCTGCGGAATATGCCGCATCGTTGGCTTTGGCCAGTCGTGACTTGCTGACAACGAATATCACTCTTGCCTGGGGGTCGCTCTCACGAATCTCCAGTGCTGCGACGTGTCCATCCATAGTCGGTAGGTTGAGCCCCATGAAAACCATGTCTGGCTTAATCCTGACATATTCGTCTACGGCCATGTCCCCATCGTCGCAAATCTCGGATTCCCAACCCCTCTGACTCATTATCGATCTTAGTCTGCTCGCCGTGATTCGGTTCTCGTGAACGATGAGGGCCGTGGGCTTCGACTCAGTGTCCATCAGGGTGGTCACAGGGGTTTCGACTCAATAAGGAGGTGGTCGATGGCTCAGGAAATAAGTTGGTCTACTAGCCAGTTAGGATCGAACGGCTCCAGATCCTCGTATCCTTGACCGGTGCCTATCAGAACAATCGGTCTGCCAGTCGCGTGGGATATAGAGAGGGCGGCGCCCCCTCTTGCATCGGTGTCCAGTTTGCAAAGTGCTGCTCCGTCGAAGGACAGTCTTCTCTGGAACTCTATCGCCTGGGTTACAGCATCGTTGCCTGCAAGTGCATCTGCCACGAATATCACTAGGTGGGGTTTTGTCACCCTGTGGACCTTCTGAAGCTCTTCCATCAGATTAGCCTTGTTCTGCATTCTACCGGAAGTGTCGATGATGACTACCTCGTCTCCCTTTGCCCTAGCGCTCTCAATCGCATCCCTAGCGACCGCTGCCGAATCGCCCCCCCTCTGGCTCTTGATGCATCTGACACCCAGGCGATCGGCATGAGCGGCCAGTTGATCTATTGCACCAGCTCGGAATGTGTCCGCAGCGGCAAGAACTACGTCGAACCCTTGGTCATTCAGCCTCTTGGCGATCTTCGCTGATGTCGTGGTCTTACCTGTTCCATTGACGCCCACCATCATGATTACTACGGGTGAGTCGGATGAGACTAAGTCTCTGATCGTCATGTCGAAGTCCCAATACCCGGATCTTAGCAGATTCAGGAGTGCACCTTTGAGTGCCCTCTCCACTACCACGTCCAACTGCACACCACGACCTATTCGAGATCCGATGAGGTGCGCACGGAGGCTTTCAATCAAATTAGAAGATGCCTCGTGGCCCATATCCGATGAGAGTAGATCTTCCTCTAAATCCTCCAGAATCGAGTCCAATACAGACCCTCCGCTAATCACCATCCCTCCCTTGTTTGTCTGATGATCTGAAATGTCTATTTCGAACTGCAAATCCGATTGGACCAGCCGCCTTCCAGTGGTTGAATCCATTGCCCTGTCCATTGTAGTTTCTTTGGGCCTTTTTGCAGACCTTAGAGCCTGATCCCTTGCCGCGAGTTTTCTCTCCTTGGAACTACCTTGTCCTTGAAATGGATCTTCGACTTCATCGTGAAATTCGTCCCATTCACCCTTCGGTTCAGTTTCCGATTTTCCTCTCCTTCCAGGGTCTTCTTGTTCCCTTTTTTTCCTCAATTCTTGTTCCAGAATCTCTCGCTCTTGCAGTGCTTGGTCTGCCTCTGCAGAGCCGTCCTCAGCAGTGATTCCAAAGTCCTCATCTGCTTGCCTAATCTTCTTTCGGAATCGATCGAAGAGTCCCATGTTCAATCCTCAGTCATCTAGCGTTAACTCGGTTCCCCTCTTCCTTCTGGGCCTTCGAATTGCAGGAGAGTCTTTTGATTCCTTAGTTTGGTTAGTTGTTTCTTCGGGGGGTCTTGCCTCCCCAACGGCATCATTGAACTTAGTAGCCAGTTCTACAACGTGCCTTTCCAGTTCTTCGTATTCATTTCTTAATGAATCCATGATCCCAGTCAGTTCTTCGTTCCTCTTGCCCAATATCTGAGCGGCTTCCTCTCTGGTCTTTTCAGCCTGAATCCGACTACCGATATCAATCACGGCTCCTCCGTCAGGAGGGATGTCAGCGACGAGCTGAACTCCCGCCCCCAGAGGAATCATGGCCCCCTTTGCCCCATCCTGTGATATCGACTGAAGGGCATCCAGCGCATGCTCCTGTTCCAGCTTTATGCCTTCCAGGTTTCGAACTTGTTGCTCCAGCGCTTGGAGCCTATCTCGGTTAACCTCAACCAATTGGGCGATCCTCTGAAGCTCCGTCCTGTCTGGCTCCGGCATGTTCAACGGGATGCACGGAGTGCAATGAATGCGTCGACATGTTTCTGCAAATTCAATTTGAGATTCGAATGGGGCTTATTCGCCGTCCCAGATTCCTTCGGCGACCATGAATTCCATCACCCTCTCTGAGACGTTGGCTCTGTTGCCCCCTCTTACTCCAGTGGCGGATACCTCGAACACCTCTGCTGGAATGTCCTGCGCTTCCCTTACTTCATATCCCACTTTACGGCCATATGAAACCGCCTCAATATCTGGCATGATCCATGCATCTACGTCCTCATCTGCGTATCTGTGCTCGATCATTCGCTTGCGAAGGAGAGCGGAGTACGGGTCCTTCTCCGATACTGGGGTGTCTCTGATGCCAACTACCACCCTCTTGCCTTGGTCTAGTTCCTGTTGAATCAGCCATTCATGGCCTACGTGCAATGGTTGCCAGCGCCCTGGAAGGAGTACAGACCTTTTTTTCTCGAAGAGGTGTGAAAGTTGGTTAACCATATCATCGACCATGTGACCGTCTTCCCCGCTAGAATTGATTGTTAAATGGGCGCATTTAGGTTCATCGAATGGATCCGAAATGCCAGTGAAATTGGATATCTCCCCCGATCTAGCTTTGGCGTAGAGTCCCTTCACATCTCTTTGCTCGCATACCTCAAGAGTTGTCGAGACATGGACCATGACAGAGTTCTCTGGAAGTATATTCAGAATCTTCTCTCTGACGCTCTCATAAGGCGTGATGAACGAACATATCACCGGTGTGTGCTTGGAAAGCAGAGTTGCCATCTTTGCAATACCAAGGAGGTGCCTTTCCCTTCCCTCCCTTGAGAAGTCTTGGTTGGAGAAGAAGTCTCTGATGGTGTCTCCGTCAAGAAGCTCGGCCCCATACCTCTCGCAGGCAGCCTCTGCTATGGTCGTCTTTCCGGCACCTGAAAGTCCAATTAGCCATACTACCTTGTTAACCATTGTAGAACATCTCTTTCACTCAGCGAGCCTCCTTGGTGATTTAATCTTGATTCTGGGCCCATGTATCATTCCACCTTGTGCTGCATGCGACCAAGAAGTACGGATTCAGCACTTCTTCGACCAAATCGTACGTCAAGGGTTCACAATGAGGGGACAGGACGAGCCCCCCTGCTGCTTCCACAACAGCATGGGCTGCGGCGATGTCCCAGCACGAGGTTGGGCCGAATCGAGGATACAAATCCGCGGAGCCTTCTGCAACTATGCATGCCTTGAGGGATGAGCCCATTCTCACAAGTTCATAATCTCCTATTTCCTTCGCGAATTTCTCATCCCTATCTGAACGATGGCTACCGCTGGCTACAAGTCTTACTCGAGAGGACTGGCTGTCATTGACAGAGATTTCCGAGGTGCCTGAATCAGTTTTTTTTCTGGCTGGAATATCAATTCCCCCGAACCAGGTCATCCTGGTTGTAGGGGCATGGACTACCCCGAAAATTGGCTTCCATCCAGTTCCCTGCTTCTCCATTAAAGCGATGTTTACCGTGAACATTCCATTTCTCTTAATGAACTCCTTAGTTCCATCTAGGGGGTCTACAAGCCATGCTAATTTGCTTTGGTTGGGATCTCCCACCGTTCCCTCTTCGGAGACTACGGGAATATCTGGATAGATGGCTCCCAGACCCCTGATGATGGTCATGTGCGCGGCTATGTCTGCCTTGGTGAGCGGAGACTCATCCGCCTTTGAGTGCAC